>JAVBJS010000086.1:0-10137 GCA_031546885.1 Desulfovibrio sp. | reverse complement strand
GAGCTAAATGCCAAGAGAAGACATAATTTTTATCGAATGATTTCAAAGCAGAAGCTGCTTTGAAATAAAGGCACGCCGCGCTGCTCGCTTGCGGGCGTCTGCTGGCGCATCCGCAGAGGCCATTGTGCAATGGCCTCAATTAGGAAAAAATTCAAAGACATCCCGGACAACTTGGACGGTGTTTTCCTGCTGGCACCCCAGAGCCACCATCAATAAAATACGCGCTTTCTGTCCGCGTAAGTTCCCCCCCAGTACGACTCCCAGATTTCGCAATTGATTAGCGCCACCGCTATACCCGTATACCGGCCACACGCCGCCTTCAATGCAGCGCGAGGTCAGCACGACAGGGATGTTCGCTGCAAGGGTGCGTTCTATTTCCAAAAGTGCCCCCGGCGGCACGTTACCTGCCCCAAATCCTTCTACCACAATACCCCGTGCCCCAGATTCTCTGGAGCAAGCTATGAATTTTCCATCCATACCCGGAGCAAGGGAAATAAGATCCACACGATCTTCAAGTCCAACAACAGGGAGTGGCTTATGCGATATTGGCAACCGGAAAAGCTGAATGCCCCCGGCAACGCATGAGCCAAGGGGGCCGCTTCCGGGCGAATCAAAAGCATCAATTCCCATAGAGTGCACCTTTGTGACCTCTCGCGCTGCAAACAATTTGTCTGTCATGAGCAATACAACGCCGAGCTCCGGTGGTAAGGGGTGCACGCAGGCACGAATGGCGGAAGCCAGATTTCGTAATCCGTCATACCCGGATTCATCATGCGAGCGCATGGAGCCGGTGATGACCACAGGCTTTTCCGTATGCAGCACCAAATCCAGCATGAAGGCTGTTTCCTCCATAACATCCGTACCGTGCGCGATAACCGCGCCGGCAATATCAGGCCGATCCAGCATGGCCTGCACATCTTTGGCAAGGCGAAACATCAGAGTTGGCGTCATATGAGGGCTTGGCAGATCAGCCCACTCCACAGGCTCAAGCAAGGGCATGGAGCAAGAAATTTTACTCCCGCAAAATGTTCCAGCTGCGGGTGTACCCATTGCGAGTTGCGCTAAAAGATCTGAAAGGTGAAGGGCAGGGCATACCGCACCATCTGCCGTGTGGCGCATGCCAATTGTGCCTCCCGTGAAAAACACAGCTATTTTGCGCTGTTCAGCTAACAAGGTATTTTCCCTGTGAGCGTCCTGTACTGGTGAAAAAATAGCGGACACAAACCTCCTCCTCTGGCTCAGCTCAACACCGAAAAATTGTACTTATGGTTGCAAAAAATACCATTAACATGTAGTAAATGCAGGTACTAAGCTAACCGATTATAATAAAAAATTGCAAGCCAAGGAAACACTGATTGATTTATGCAATAAAATCAATTACGCAGCAATGTACATTACGTCGAGGTAGGCATTAATTCATCTATAAATCGGGCCTGCAAGGCTGTTGTGCAGCGGTCTCGAATGGCAATAACAGTTATTTATACAAGGTTACCCTATGACTCTTTACGGATTCCAGCCACCATTCATCAACAGCCTTGACCTCACCAACAAGCACCAGATGGAAGCATTGCAGCTTGAGTCACGCCTTGCACGAAATATAAGCTATGACCCGGAGATGCTCTATGTGGAATGCCACCTTTGCGGGCGGCCAGTAGTATGGGAGCCAGGAAAAACAACCGAGCTCTTGCAAGCTGGAGGGGTGGACTTTCGCACAGTTGACGAGCACTGCCTCATCCTTTCTGAAGGATGCCTTGCCTGCCAGCCCAATGAAAAGCATGGCTTTTCCCTTGCTGTTGTCCGTATCGCCGGAGTAACCCCCAATGAGGCTATGTATATGGATAAGCCAGCGGGAAATGCTTAGAGTGTATTCATAACGGCAGCGACAGAAAAACTTGAAGTTCAACGCCACCGCGCACTACATCTCAAAAAGTACAAACTTCCAGATTATTTTATTTTGAGATTTTACAACTAATATTTTGACAAAATATTCATTTCATCCTGTAGGGATAAAACACTATAACGGCACACTACGCGGGCAGGCGCTTTGCGTTTGGCGAGCAATTTCAAAATGAAAATGCTCTCATTCCCCCAAAACGGCGTCTGCGCGATTGGCCGGGCGCAGATACGTCTGGCCCGCAAGCATGCAATATAGTGTCCTTAGCGCGCTCTCACTCCTCTGGCTTTCCGTACAAAGGTGATACGCGGAGGACGTATTGGCTGTTTTGGCAAGGCTGAAATAACAGCATCCTGCTGTGGAGATGTTTTGAGAACTGCACCGAGTGCTGATTCTTCAGGGCAGACATGATCCTCGTGAAGTAATGTGGCAAGTGAGATGGAATCCAGCTCTTTTTCAAGGCTATGTGAGACACTAAGCCATGCCCGCCTGGTAAGGCAGCCGGCTTCCCGCGGGCAGTTATTTGCCTTATCACCACAGCATACGGTAAGGTGAATGCCGCCTTCCATAAGACGTACCACTTCACCAAGGGTAATAGCGTCAGCAGGGCGAGCCAACTTGTGCCCACCGGCAGCGCCACGGACACTGACGGTGAGGCCCTTTTGTTTGAGCGGCTTAAGAATCTGCTCCACAAACTGCACAGAAACACCTGTATGTTGCGACAGCGTTGTGGCAGACATAGGCGATGTTTCCCTATTTCGAGCGAGTTCCAAGAGAATTCTTGCGGCATAACGAGAACGAGCGGAGAGCTTCATTTCTCCTCCTTACTGTTTAATAAGCCCGGGCGGCACTACTCAACGGCATACAGATGAGTTACAAAAGTATTTTACATTTAAAATGCACAAAAAGAAGACTGCTTCAGCGGCTCTACTTTTTTTTATAAAGCTCCCAAGCCGTGTAACAGATTTTACAAAAAAAACTGCACAGCGGCTACAGCCAAACATTTGGCAGAAAACTGCTAAAGCCGTCTTTTTTCAACACCCTAATAAAATAACAACAAAACAACATACATCTACATAGGTACCAAAAAGAACCAGACTTCCTATAAGGACTCTGGCAGCGTGGGTACTACTCGAAAACCTCTACTGGCATAACCTAAAACAGAGTAATAAATAAACCATAAAATCTGCAAGGCTGATCCAGGTTCTGGATATTTTCTTGCAGAAGAGTCCCGTGGCGCACAGCGAAAAGGTAATAGTGCCGTGCTCTAAGGAAGACTTTACTTCAGAGTTGCTCTTTCGACAACCCTTTTATAACAAAAGCCCTATAGCTACAAGACTGATTATGCAGTTGTCTCTAATCATCCCTCCGCTACAGGTCAATAGCAATTTACCTAAAATGGGCTGCCTGCTTCAGAGTCTTTTGGCACTCAACGTGCCGTATATGATCGCAAATTACTCAAGCCCCTGTGCAAGGCGCTTGGCAAGCCAAGTATAGCGCTTATGCATTTTATTATTGTTCACGGCTATATGCATGGCTTTGGGGGAGCCCACCAGTACTACAAGCTTTTTTCCGCGAGTAACCCCTGTGTATACAAGATTTCGCTGCAACAGCATATAATGCTGGGTTAAAATGGGCAGCACCACGGCTGGGTACTCCGATCCCTGGGATTTATGAACAGAAATAGCGTAGGCAGGGGCTATTTCATCCAATTCATCAAAGGCATAGAGAACATTACGGTCTTCAAATCGCACGGTAAGCTCTTTCTCTTCTGAATTGACGTGACAAATGCGCCCTATATCGCCATTAAAAACATCCTTTTCATAATTGTTCCGCACCTGCATGACCTTATCGTCCAGGCGATACTGCCTTTCACCACGTTGCACAGCCTTTTCCTGTTTATTCAGGGCAGCTTGCAGGCGCAAGTTCAGGTTTGCAACGCCGGCAGCTCCTTTATGCATAGGGGTAAGCACTTGGATATCGTTCACAGGATGAAAGGAAAAACGGCGGGGAATATGATTGCGCACCAGATCAATAATCAGATCCGCCACTTTTTCAGGGTCTTCCTGCCGAATGAAATAAAAATCACTCAACCCCTGTTCCGGCGGCATGAGGGGCGGCACTTCCCCGTTGTTAATTCTGTGCGCATTAACAATAATTTCGCTTTCGGCAGCCTGTCGGAAGACTTCCGTTAACCTTACGACACGCACAACACCCGAGGCCATGACATCTTTCAGCACATTGCCGGGGCCAACGGACGGAAGCTGATTCACATCGCCAACTAGCACAAGAGTTGCGCCAAGGGGAACGGCTTTCAGCAGGTGGTACATAAGCAGGGTGTCGAGCATGGAGGCTTCGTCCACAACCAAAAGGCCACAGGCCAGGGGATTGTTCTCGTTGCGGGAAAAACCGTCTTCCTTGGGATTATATTCCAGCAAGCGGTGGATGGTTTTGGATTCAAGCCCGCTCGTTTCGCTCATTCGCTTTGCCGCACGGCCTGTGGGAGCACAGAGTAAAACCTTGCTCCCCTTCGCCTGAAAAAGCTTAATAATAGAGTGAATAACCGTAGTCTTTCCGGTACCCGGCCCCCCGGTAACTACAAGTACCTTGCCGGAAAGGCTGGAGCGTGCCGCTTCCACCTGTTCTTCTGCAAGAGCTATGGGCAAGGTTTTAATAATATTGGCAAGAAGGCCGTCCGGGTCGTCAAAGCGAGTGGATTTGGGAGAACGCACAATGCGGCGCAGGTAGTGAGCAATGCCGCTTTCGCAATGGTGATAGCGCGAAAGGTACACTGCCTGAAAGCCCGTTCCATCGTCATTTACCAGATCATCCACAACAACACGCTCTTCGCATTGCAGACGTTCAATGGCAACGCGCACAAGCTCTGTTTCAACGCCAAGCTCATCCGCTGTCTGGTGTACCAGCTCGTCATAGGGAAAAAAGACGTTTCCTTCATCAGTCATCCGCCGTAAAACATAGAGAAGGCCCGCCTCCGCCCGCAGGGCGCTGTCGTGGGCAAGCCCCAGCTTCATCGCTACGGCATCGGCTGTAATAAAACCAATACCGTGAATATCCATAGCCAGCCGGTATGGATTTTCTCGAACAACTTCAAGGGCGGATGCGCCATAGTGCCGAAAAATACGCACTGCATACGAGGTAGATACCCCATGCGGTTGCAAAAACATGATGAGATCTCGAATGCCGGTATGCTCGGCCCAGGCCGTCTTGATATCGCTCACCAAACGGGCAGAAATTCCCTTAATGCTCAAAAGACGATCCGGATCTTCATCCAGCACAGTAAAGGTATCTACACCAAAGGCTTCCACAATGCGGTTGGCAAGGCGAGCACGAATGCCTTTAATAAGGCCAGATCCAAGATAATGCCGAATGCCCTCCGCAGTCGCCGGGAGCAGGGCCTCATAGCTCTCCATTTTGAATTGCCGCCCAAAGCGGTTGTCCATAACCCAGTTACCTGTAATGGAAAGGCCAATGCCGGGCTGGGGGGACGGCATACATCCCACCACAGTAACCGGGTCGGCTTTTCCTTGTACTTTCAGGCGCATAACGGAATATCCGTTCTCCTCATTGTGGAAAACTATACGCTCAAGGGTGCCGCGTAGAGTGTGCGGCCCCGCATGTTCAAGAAGGGATTGCTGTGTCATGCGAAATACATATCAAAAAAAGCCGTCTTGCGCCACTCCCATTATGAGGCCATTGCACAATGGCCTCTGGCAACTGCGTAGCAGGTGCCAGCAAGCGAACAGCGCAGCGTGTCTTTCTTTTAAAGCCGTTTTGGGCTTTAAAAGCATGTTAAAAGGGCATATCTTCTATTATGCTCCTGTTTATATTAGTGCAATAAAATCAATATATTATATAGTCAATGTATGATTTCTGAACAATTAAATTCAAATCCTTTATCGCATACTTTCGAAACCGTAGCGGATTTCGAAAGAAAGGCACGCTGCGCTGTCCGCTTGCGGGCGCTTGCTACGCAACCGCCAGAGTTCGTTGCATTGTGCAACGAGCTCATTATGAGCCACTGTGCAATGGCTTCTTGAGGGGGAAAATAAACTATTGTACAACCCCTGCTATTCTGATAAAAATAAGCCCCGTATATACATCCCTAATAGAGAATGCAGGGCATGACCTTGGCGCTATTATGGCTCGTTGCCTTTTGAAAGAGCGTAGTGAAACCTTCGGTAATATTGAATACAATCGCAATAAGCCGAAATTATAGAATAATAACAATACGTTTTGCGGGCGTCTGTAACGCAGATGCCGGGCCTTTCCGTGGTGAAAGGTTCTAGGAGAATTGCATGGCAAAGAAACCTGCCCAGTCACCGGAAGATATTCGTCTTGAAGCTCTTACCACCGCCTTAACCACCATTGAGCGTAAGCATGGTCAAGGCGCTATCATGAAGCTTTCAGACAATACGCACGTTAATGTTCCTGTCATTCCAACAGGTTCCATAGGCCTTGACCTTGCCCTTGGGGTAGGTGGTATTCCGCGTGGCCGCGTTTCTGAAATTTTTGGCCCTGAGTCCTCAGGCAAAACAACGCTGACCCTGCATATTATTGCGGAAGCGCAACGCCTTGGGGGCACCTGTGCTTTTATTGACGCGGAGCATGCTCTGGACATTAACTATGCCCGGCGACTTGGCGTAAAAACAGACGAGCTGCTTATCTCACAACCAGATTACGGCGAGCAGGCCCTTGAGATAGCTGATTTGCTTGTGCGCTCCAGCGCTGTGGATCTTGTGGTTATTGACTCCGTTGCCGCTCTTATTCCGCAAGCGGAGTTGGAGGGCAACATGGGCGAAACCCAGGTTGGCGGACAGGCGCGACTTATGTCGCATGCACTTCGCAAGCTGACCGGCTCTATCCATAAATCACGTACAGCCGTAATTTTCATTAACCAAATTCGTATGAAAATAGGTGGAATGCCTGGTGGTTATGGAAACCCTGAAACCACCACGGGCGGGCATGCGCTAAAGTTTTACGCTACAGTGCGCCTTGACATTCGTAAAATTCAAAGCTTGAAGGACAAGGAAGAAGTTTTTGGCAACCGCACCCGGGTGAAGGTTGTTAAAAACAAGGTCGCTCCTCCGTTCCGCCTTGCTGTGTTCGACATTTTATACGGGACAGGTATCTCCCGTACGGGTGAGATTATTGACCTTGGCGTTGAGGCGGGCATTGTGGAAAAAAGCGGCGCATGGTTCTCCTTTGAAAAGGAACGCCTTGGCCAGGGTAAAGAAAATGCTCGCGCCCTGCTGGATGAAAATGATGAATTACGCCTTAACATTGAGCAAAAACTTATCGCACATCTTGGTATGAATCCCAGCAAGCTCCCCGTGGCGGTGAGTGGCGAAGATGATGACGATGATGATGACGGTGCTGAAGATTAAAAAAGTATTTTAAATGAGGGGTGTGCCGGCACCTGTCCGCAGGAGCCGGCATTTTGTATATAAACCGCGCCCGTTACAGATTGTTTTATGTCGAAGCCTATCATTGTACAGGAGATGCATGTGCTTACCACCAACGAAATTCGTCGTCGCTTTCTTGCTTTTTTTCAGCAACACGGACATGAGATTGTCCGCTCTTCTTCGTTGGTTCCCAAAGACGATCCCAGCCTGCTTTTTACCAATGCTGGCATGGTACAGTTTAAAACTATCTTTCAAGGGCTGGAAAAACGGGCTTATACTCGTGCGACCACTTCGCAAAAATGCCTTCGTGTGGGCGGCAAACATAATGATCTGGAAAATGTGGGGCGTACGGCTCGGCACCACACTTTTTTCGAAATGCTCGGCAATTTTTCCTTTGGGGATTATTTTAAAGCTGATGCCATAAAATTTGCCTGGAAATTTATTACAGAAGAGTTGAAGCTTCCTAAAGAGCGCCTGTACGTCACAATTTTTCAAGATGACGACGAGGCAGCCGCGCTCTGGATGCAGCATACCGATGTTCCCGCCACCCGCATTTTGCGCATGGGTGAGAAGGACAACTTCTGGTCTATGGGCGATACCGGCCCGTGTGGGCCCTGTTCGGAAATTCTGGTGGACCAGGGAAGCCACATGAGCTGCGGGGACAACTGTGGCATTGGAAAATGTGATTGCGACCGTTTTCTTGAAATCTGGAACCTTGTATTCATGCAGTTTAACCAGATTGAGCCGGGAAAGCGTGAGCCACTGCCGCGGCCCAGTATTGATACCGGAATGGGCCTTGAGCGCATAGCCGCCATTTGCCAGGGAGTATATTCCAACTATGATGGGGATCTGTTCAAGCAGCTAATCAGTTTTGCCGCTTCCCTCGCCGGTGTCTCATATAGCCATAGCGCCCCGGATACCAATGATATTGATACCGCTCTGCGGGTTATTGCCGACCACAGCCGCTCAGCAGCCTTTATGATTGCGGATGGTATTATGCCTTCCAACGAGGGGCGTGGGTATGTTTTGCGCCGCCTTATTCGACGGGCCTATCGCTTTGGCAGGCTCATCGGTATGCCTCCCGCCTTTCTCAATGCCGTAGCAGACTGTGCGGTGGAGCTTATGGGAGAGGATTTTCCAGAATTGTTGCAGTCCCGTCAATTCATGGTGCGCGTAGTGCGTGAGGAAGAAGAGCGTTTTGAAAAAACCCTGGATAAGGGGTTGGCGCTCTTGGAAGATGAGATGCAGCAGCGTTCTTTGGGGGGTGAAAAAATCATTCCAGGGAATGTCGCCTTCAAGCTCTATGATACCTTTGGCTTTCCTCTTGATATTGTTAATGATGTCACAGAAAAGCATGGATTTTCCGTTGATGAGGCAGGATTCAACTCCCACATGGCGCAGCAGAAAGAGCGTGCCAAGGCGGCTTGGAAGGGATCTGGCGAGGTGGATATCACCAAGCGTTTCACCGCACTGCTGGAAGAAGGCTTACACTCTACCTTCACCGGGTATGACGTGCTGCAAGGAAACTCTCGCATTATTGCCCTGCTTGATCATGAGGGCGAGCGTGTTCCCAATCTTTCCAAGGGCAGCAAAGGGTATGTAGTTACGGGTGCAACGCCTTTTTATGGTGCATCCGGCGGACAAACGGGGGATACCGGCCTATTGTCCTCCTCTCTTGGACAGGCCAAGGTAATAGACACCCTGAAGCCCTCCGTCAATTTAACAGTACATTTGCTTGAAGTTACTGAGGGTATAGTTACCCTTGATGCGGAAGTGGACTTACGGGTTGAAGAGAGCGAACGTCTTGCCTCTGCCCGAAACCATACCTGCACGCACCTTTTGCATGCTGCGCTGCACCAGGTGCTTGGCAGCCACGCTCGGCAAGCAGGCTCACTGGTTTCTCCTGACCGCTTGCGTTTTGATTTCAACCACATTGCCGCCATGACCCAAGAAGAACTCACAGCCGTGGAGCAGCATGTTAATACCGCCATCATGGCCGACATTCCCCTGGCAACCTCTGTCATGAGCTATGATGAGGCTGTTGCGCAGGGAGCTATGGCGCTTTTTGGCGAAAAATATGCCGATACTGTGCGTGTTGTGCAGGTTGCCGGAAAATCCACCGAGCTTTGCGGAGGAACGCACCTCGCTCGTACCGGGCAGGCCGGGCCTTTTGTCATTCTCTCTGAGTCAGGGGTTGCCGCCGGAGTACGCCGCATTGAAGCCGCCACTGGTCACCACGCCCTCGCTTTTTTCAAGGCGCAGCGAGACGATATTGTCGCGGCCCAAGGACTGCTCAAGTGCAAGGCGGGTGAGGTGCCCCTGAAAATTCAAGCACTCCAGACAGATTTACGCGCAGCACGTAAAAATCTGGACAAAGCCGCTGGGCAAGCAGCTTCAGGTCAGGGAAAAAATCTGATGGATTCTCTTGAGAATATTAATGGCGTTGTCCTTCTCGCACAGCGTTCAGGAGCTCCAACTATCAAAGCATTGCGCGATCTTATGGATGATGTACGCTCAAAAATTCCAAGTGGTATTGCCTGCCTCACAGCAGAAGAAGACGGCAAGGTAAGCATGTTGATAAGCGTTTCCAAAGATTTGCACGGGCGCTTCACAGCACCTGCTCTTATCAAAGAGGCAGCCCTCGCCATTGGCGGTTCCGGGGGCGGCAGGCCAGATATGGCCCAGGCCGGCGGCAACAATCTGGATGGAATTGATGAGGCCTTTGCTATCCTTCGTCGCATGTTGTAGCAGTGGAAGGCGAATATTATCTGGGGGAGGGAACCCCAAGGGGATGATCCCCTTGAGGTTCCCTCCCCCAGA
>JAVBJS010000055.1:0-11534 GCA_031546885.1 Desulfovibrio sp. | reverse complement strand
GCAAAAGTAAGCACTACAAAATCCGACAGGATTTTGCGCCGACTGAGTCGGCGTGCCTATTAAAAATCAGTATGTTATACTTTTGTTATTTTTCGGAAACAGTGAAGTTTTATGCTCGAAATTTTAACAATTAGACACTAGAATACACACTTCAAAACTACTGCGCGTTAGACTCAATGACGCCAATGGCGACATCAGGGCAGACAATGCGGCAGATATTACATTTCACACACTTTTCCGGAGTAACCTGAACAGCATAGGCATACCCTTGCTGGTTCAGGCTGGAACCGATACCCAGTGTTTGCTTGGGGCAGGCACTAACGCAGAGCCCGCAGGATTTGCATCTGGCCCCTTCAATCAGGTGGAGTTTACTTTTCTTGCTCATTTGCAGGCCTCCTTGCCAACCGCTTCAATGCCTTTGTTCAGGGCGGAAATATTTACTTCAAGCAAGGCTGCTTTTTTCTTGCCAAGGGTATCGGAGAGAACGGCTGTCAGCGAATCAACACTCAACATGCCGGTAGCCTTGATAACCGCGCCCAGCATGATAATATTGGCCACTTTCACATTGCCCATTTCTTGGGCCATGTCCGAGACAGGTAAGGCTATCTGCTTTACTTCCGGGCGGGTGAGCTGCTTGTTTACAAGTGAGCTGTTCACAAAGAGCGTTCCACCTGGTTTCACGCTTTCCAAAGCAGTCTGGTAGATACTTTCACTCATGGCTATGGCGATGTCAGCATCTGACTCTACGATGGGGTTACCGATAGCTTCGTCCGAGATAATGACATAGCCTGTGGAATCGCCCCCGCGTTGCTCAATGCCGTAAGTTTGCGTCATGACAACCTGTTTTTTGTCCTTAATTCCGGCGAGGCAGGTAAGTTTTGCCATCAGCGCCGCGCCCTGGCCTCCTGAGCCTGAAAATGCGCACTTATATCTCACGGCTTTGCTCCAGTTCATTTTTGAAAACTTGGGGTTTGAAGTAGTCAAGGGCCTCTTTCTCTGTCCAGGCATAGGCATCTTTAACATTCATCTTGAGTCCTGTGGGGCAAGGCACAATGACTTCAACATACGAAAACCCGATTTTTTTAATCTGGCATTCAAAGGCGTTGCGTATGCTTTTGGCGGCTTTTAAAATGCTCTTGTGATCTACCACCGTTTCTCTGGCCAGATAGGCAACACCCTTCATGGCGCGCATCATTTCAGGAACGAGCAGGGGATACCCGTGTGTTACCGCGTCACGCCCCTTGGCTGTGGTGGCGGTAACCTGGCCGACAAGGCTGGTGGGTGACATTTGCCCGCCAGTCATGCCGAAAACCGAGTTGTTAATCATAATGCAGGTGATGGGCACGCCGCGATTGGCTGCGTGCAGGAGTTCGGACAGGCCAATGGCACTCATGTCGCCGTCGCCCTGATAGGTGTAGACGATATTTTCGGGCATGCCCGTTTTGTAGCCCACAGCAACCGCCGGAGAGCGGCCGTGCATGGCTTCAATGGCATCAATTTCCAGGTAGTGGTGTGAAAAGCCTCCACAACCTATACCTACAACCGAAACGGTTGATTCCTGAATGCCAAGGCTTTCAATGGTTTCAGCAATCAACCGTGTGGTGATGCCGTGCCCGCAGCCCGGACAGTAGCTGAACAGTTTATCAAATTTGAGGGTCTTGCCGTAATAATCCGCCAATGTCTGCATAGTATTCTCCGTGAAACGCGACTGTTGCACAGTTGATTTTATTAATATGTATTACCAAGTTGCTTTTTGCTTCAACTTTGGAAGAGTTTAGCAGCTTCGCGTGTCATGTCAGCCAAGGTACACATGGGAATGTCGCCACCCGTTTTACCAAGGAAGTGAACAGGAACCTTGCCATTTACCGCAAGCCGCACATCGTCAATCATCTGCCCGTGGTTCATCTCCACCACCAGAATGGACTTTACGCTTGCAGGCAGCTTTTCAAAGGCCAGATCCGGGAAGGGCCAAAGGGTAATCGGGCGAATGTAGCCCACTTTTTTCCCCTGTTCCCGAAAGAACGGCACCAGATCTTTGCACATGCGTCCGTGTATGCCAAAGCCGACAACCAGAACTTCAGCGTCTTCCACCTGTTCCTGTTCCCACATCTGTTCTTCTTTCTTGATGATCGCATATTTCTTGCGCAGGCGTTCATTCAGCTCGTAACCCTGCTCGTGCGTGTAGCTTCCTGTCAGCAGAAAGCGCTTGGAGTGTTCTTTTGTACCGGTAAAGCGCCAGCCGGAGGTATCAAAATCCGCGCTGTAATCATGCGGCGCATCAAAGGTGGTGGATTCGGTCATCTGGCAAGTTACCCCGTCAACAACAAAAAGAACCGGGGTACGATATTTATAGGCAAGCTGTATACCGTGCGGCATCAAACTGGCGATTTCCTGACCACAGGAAGGAGCCAGCACAATAACGCGATAATCGCCATGCCCGCCGCCGCGTGTGGCCTGATAGTAATTACTCTGCGCGCCCACGATGTCGCCATCGCCAGGGCCGACACGCATGGCATCCAGCATAATGCAGGGCAGCTCACCCGCAGCCATGTAGGAGATGGTTTCCTGCATCAGGGACATGCCGGGCCCGGAGGTGGAGGTGGCCCCAAGCTTGCCGGTACAGGCATACCCGGCCAAAGCGTTGCATACAGCCAATTCGCTTTCCATCTGCACCATGCGCCCGCCGACCTCAGGAAGCTTGACAGATGAGTACTTCATGACATCGGAGGCCGGAGTGATAGGGTACGCAAAATGGCATCGCACACCGCAACGGATCATACTCTCCGCGAAGGTTTCCGTATTTTTTAAAAACAGTGTTTCTTTCATCCTGGCTCCTCACAAGTTCTTGAAATGTTATTTTCGAGTCTTAAACTGTACGTAAAATTATGTGTCCCATATAGCGGTACGCCGTTCCATATAATCCTGATTTTTTTTCCTCTCGCCAGAAAATGTAACCGACGAGAGGAACATGAGACTCTATAATGGCTACTTACACTTCGCCCTTGGCGGTAACTGTTTCCCACATCAAGCGGCATTCCCCGCCAACTGTTTTGAATGGTTCAGGCGGCAACCAGCTCGGCTTTTTATCATTCTTGAGATATTCAAGCACGTCACTGTTGATGCCATTGGCCCATTCTGCGTGGTACGCACCCATTGTGAACGATTTTGCCACACCGGCCCCTTCACCAACGCTGGAATAAAAGACATTCCCTCTCCGCCCGAAGACAGGTTTGGAGTTCATGGTTAAATGGATCATGCCGGCCCAAACGAATTCGAAATTAACATGTGGGTGGTTGGGGAAGCGATTGTTGAAAGCCTTTCGCAACATCCTTCTGGAGCAGCGGATGCGCTCGGGCGAGCAGGAAAGCCAGGTTGCATACTTAAGGCCATTCCGCACCAGCAGGCGATTGTCTTGTGTAAAGCGTACGGTAGTACCGCCCGAGTGCGCCGCTGTAACGCCCCAGGGTTTGATGTCTTTAAAATCTGCCAATTCCTGATTGGTAAGCTGGCGAGAAAGACCTGCAAAAGAAATAACCGGACAAAACTGATCTTTGGAAAGCCCGAACTCCTCAAGGAAAGGCCCGGCTGTGATAACTACCGCTTTACAGCGGATACGCCTGCCGTTGACCAGAACAACCGAAGGCTCTGTGCCATCCTCTATGCGCAGCACGGGTGTTTCTTCAAAAATATGAACATTTTTGGGAAAAACCGTACACATGCCGCGTAAAACATCTGCCGGGTTAACCAGAGCAGATCCGGGATTGTATAAGGCTTTTTTGTAGTATTTTGTGCCCAGCTTTCGCGCAAGCTCATCTTGCTCAACATACTGATAGGGCACACCTACGCTGTCCAGATCCTTTGCTTCGGCATCAAGAAACTTGTAGGCGGTGGGTTCATACGCCGCCAAGTACTTGCCGCAATCGTCCCAATCAACCTTCAGGTTGTTGTCTTTGATAATCGTACGCATCTTGTTCAAAGTCGCCACGTTCAGCGCAACACACCACTTCTTGTCTTCAAGGGTTGAGTCATCGCTACCAAAGGCATGGGGAACATCAATGAGAAAGCCGGCGTTTTTACCGCTGTCGTTGTTGCCGATTCTGATGGCATCAAACATGGCGATTTTAGCGCCAGGATTCAGCTCGGCAAAGCGCCAGGCAGCACCAAAGCCGCCATAGCCGCAGCCTACAATCACATAGTCATACTGATCGAGAATTTCTTCTTTGGGGTTGTTGAATTGGTGGGTTTTGTAAGGTGATGTTTCAAACCAGCCTGACATACCCAGCTCTGCCGGAAAAATCTTGACCTCATTCATAGATACTACTCCTTTGAAAGGTAATTCCGCATTGTGTGATAACATTCCATCTATTGGGCATAAAAAACAAGGTATTGAATGAGAGAGTAATCTCTTATGTATTTTGCGCCCTCACAGCGGCAGGGGGCACAGGGACTCCGCCCACCATTGGAGCATTCCCTCGAAATTTCTCTGACGTTTCAGGAGCCCACAGGTGACAGACAATACCCCCGATGAGCAAGGCACCAATACAGCCGCCAAGAGAGGCGAAAACACCGAAATTCTCGTTGATCATCGGCAGTAGGAAGGTGCCCCCGGCGGCTCCAATTCTACTTATGGCGACAGTAAGGCCCACACCGGAAGCGCGTAACTCGGTGGGGAAGAGCTCTGGCGGGTAGGCAAATTCAAGAACAATAGAGATAGCGAGAACCAGCGAAAAAGCCGCCAGCAAAATTAGTGCGATGTAGCCGGGCATCCCTTGCCATACGGTCATGACGGCCAAGATGGCGGCGGTTCCGTAAAACGTCCACAACAAATAAGCTCGGCGGGAAATCTTGTCGATAAGCCAGGTGCCAATGAGCACTCCGACTATGGTAAAGACGTTATACATCACGCCGGAAGCGTGGGGATTTTCAATTTTGAGATCTGACAGCACCAGAGGTAAGAAGATGGTTATAGCAAAAAATGGCAGCACCTGGCAGGCAAAAAAGATGCCGGAAACAAGGGTGTTGTACCGTAATTCCTTGCTGAACAAGCGGAACCAGGAGGCTGATGGAGGAGTTGCTTCGGCAGGAGGCAGGCCGAACTGTGGGCCCAAATATTGGTGGATAATGCTTAGAGCGTCTTGTGTGCGCCCTTTGCGTGCGAGCCAGCCTGGAGATTCCGGGGTTCCCATGCGGATGAGGAGGGTAATAATGCCGGGTATGGCGGAGGTACAGAGAATAAGACGCCAACTGACATCGCCAATCCAGTTGAGTATGAATCCGGCTATGTAGGAGAGGACGTAGCCAACAGTCCACAGTACCAGAAGCCAACCCATGACTCGTGGGCGCACGTCTTTGGGCGTCCACTCGCTGAGCAGGGAAATGCCGACTGTATAATCACAGCCGATGGTCATGCCGAGCAGAAAACGAATCACTGCGAGCAGGGCCGGATCTGAAATAAAAAATTGTGAAATTGAGAGAAGGACTGACATCAGCATAACTGACAAGAAGAGAGGCTTTCTGCCCACCCGATCCGCCAGACCGCCCACCAGGCTGCCAAACAGAATGCCGAGCAAGGCTCCCGCTCCAATAAGTCCCATCCAGAAACTGGTTAGCCCCAAAGGGCCTGCGGCATAACTCAGAGCAATGCCCACAATGCCGATAATATAACCGTCACAAACCATCCCCATAAATGCACCCGCTCGTACCTTGTTGTGTACGGGCGAGAAAGGTGCCTCCTCAAAACTGACATTCTCGTGCTCTGCCATAGCTCACTCCTTGCTGGTCGTGGTGAATATAGTCACCCGTCAGGCGGACTTCCGCTCAACGGCTTTGTCGACGCAAGATGAGACAAGTATGAACTACGGCAATAGAATGCGCTCTGTGTGAAGATGCTTCACCGTGCAATATAATGCGCAAATACCGTATTGCGTTACGTTGTCCCGTTTTCAAAAACTACGCCGGATAGATACAACTGTCAAGGGATCAGAGTATAATTTATAGGATGAGTGAGTGAATTGCAGCAATACGGAGATGAGCTCGTTGCATTGCGCAATGAACTCTTATTGAGGGGCAGCTCTTTGAAAGTTCCCTTTCCTAGGGCGACGAACTATTGGAGGCCACTGGGCAATGGCCAAGGTTCGTTGCATTGCGCAACGAACTCAATTGTCTTGGGCTAGTTCTTTGCTTTCCTGCATATCCAGATACACCAGCACACCCTGTACCGGGCGCTCTTGCGCTGCCGCCAGCAGTCCCATATAGCGCTGTATTTGTTCATCATATGCCGGGTCGGGTTGTCCTGTCTTGTAATCAATAACTACCCAGTGCGTGCCGGCATCAACCAGCAAGTCTACCCGATGCAGATTCCCTTGCCCATCCAATATAGACTGCTCCCGCAGGCCCTTTGCGAGCCAATGCTCCGCCATGGGCTGGCAGGCAAACCACAACAGGCAGGTCTGCATACTGTGCGCAGCCTCTTCCGGGTGCTCCAACGGCAAAGGGAAAAGCCGCATAGCCCGCTTAACAGCCATGTGCACTTCCTGGCTCCGTAAATCTTGGAGTGCCTGTGCAGATAAACCAGAGGGAGCTCGGCTAAGCACGAGAGACTCCAGGCAAAGGTGAACAAGAATCCCGCGACGCCTGGCCGTTAATTGGGGTTTTTCCAAGGAAGACCGGTAGATTTTCAGTCTTGGCAGCCATTGCATAGGTCGCCAAGGGGTAGGCGGCAGGCTTGATTCTTCTAACGCTTCTCTGTTTTCTATGTGAGCATTCTCATTGAAACAGCAAAGGGGTGTTATTTCAAAGGAGGGCTGCTCCACTTTTGGCATGTCACTCTCCACCAATTCCTCTTCATCCTGCGGAGCGCCGATGTATTCCCAGGTACAGGGGGAGGTAGCACTGGCCTTAAGCTCCTCTAGAAGTACGGCGAGGCCACGCGCCAAGGGAGATTGGGTCAAAATATTCTTTGGGCGGGTGATAAAGACGTGTAATTCTTCTGCCGGGCGCGTCCACGCGACATACAGCAGGTTGAGCCGCTCCAGCTCCTCAGTAATGCAGGCCGGGTAATAAATATCTTCCAGCTCGGCAGAGATGCGGGTGAGAACAGTTTCCCCTTCAATCTGCACTTCTGCCAGCTCAACATCTTGCTTATTGCGCATATGATGGTGAAAGGGGAGGATAACCACGGGAAATTCCAGTCCCTTGGCCTTGTGAACGGTCATAATGCGTATGGCGTTCATGCTTTCCGGCAGCGGGAGTTTTTCTTCATCTCCATGCTCTTTCCAAAAAGCGAGAAAGGCGGAAGGAGAAGAATATCCTTGTGTTTCAGCAAGTTGCGCCACTTCAAGCAGGCGGCGCAAAAAGGGGATATCGGCAGCGTCTCGCATGAGGCTAAAGCGCGCAATGACTTCCTGTAGGGTGTCGTAAGCACTCATGAGACCGGCCTGGCTGTAAAAAGGCGCTATGAGGCTTTCCCAGATTTGTGGAAAGTCCTGCCGGAAAAGCAGGTAGAGGGGAGGGCGTTTGACATGCTTTTGCGTTACTATTGCCGCCCATTGCGTAAGGGCATCGGCAGAAAGACCGCTGGCTTTGCCAAAGCATTCCGGCCCAAGGATGAATGTCCAGAAAGCGGCGTCATCGGGGGGGTAATCCAAAAAAGTGAGAAAAGCCACAAGGCGGGTAATAAGAGGGTGCGAGGCAAGGCGAAAGCTGTTTTCCGTCACCACGGGCAGGCCCCATGTGGTGAGCCATTCCGCCAAAAGACTTCCCTCCGCACCGGAGCGTACCAACACCGCCATGTCGGAATAGGGGCGGTGCGGGCAAAGCTCCTGTACAAATAAATGGTATAGGCGGTCGTGTAAAAGTCCCTGCACAGCAGTGGTATCCGCCCCTTCTACGGTATAAAGGCGCACTTTCCCCTGTTTGTCCGCCGGGTGCCTTCGGCTTTGGGGTAAGGTTTGCGCGGCCTGATCAAATACCTGTGTCACGTTTGCAACGGCTGTGGCAAGATAGTGAGGGGGAGTCTCCTTGGGCAGCATGGCAGCAAGGGTTTTTTGGGCGATATGTACATTATTCAGGAGAGAAAAAAAGGCGTTATTGTGTTGCACTATGTTGGGAGTGCTACGCCAGTTGTCATTAAGGGGCAGGGCCAGTGGTTTCTGTTCCATGAGGCATAAGAGAGAAGGCTCATAGAGCGCATCGGCAAACAGGGCTGCGTCTCCCCCTCGCCAGCCATAGATGGCCTGTTTCATATCGCCAACATAGACGAGGGAACCGCCGCGTGACAGGCATTCCACCACAAGAGGCAGGATTGCCGCCCACTGCACCCTGCTGGTGTCTTGAAATTCATCAAGCATCAAGTGTGTCAGGCGCGTTCCCAGGCGGCATAACGCATCAGAAACGCCGTAATCACCTGAAAGCACTTTACTTGCCAAAATGGGAATACGTGGCCCGGCAACCATGGTATTTTCCGGCACGTCCATGCGGGCCAGGATCTCATGAGTAAGCACAGTAAGGGGGGCAAGCTGCAAGGCGCTTTTGATAACAGGATAATGATGCTGAAAGGTGGCATATGCCTCTGCTAAATTCGCATAGGACTTTTCTGCCTGTGGGGAAGCCTCGCCTTGAGAAGCCTTGTTCAGGCATGCGTCAAGATTCTCTTTGGACAACATGACGGAAATGGGGGGCGGTTTAAGCGGGCTGGAGACTTTCACCTTTTCAAGGGCGTTGAGCAGATGCTGGGAGGCTTTCAGCTTTTCATTCTGAATATGTTCCAGCAAGCGTACACTGGCGACTTTGAGTTTCTCATGGCACAGATGCAGGGCGGTGCGTAATTTGCCGCTATCCGGTATGGGGACAGTTTCACCAGAAAGAGCACGAACCACCAGGTCGTGAATATTCCCGTGTAGCTTTCCCTTGAGGGTGAAGCCACTGCTTTTACTGAAATAGAGTTGAGCGCGACAGGCGTCCTCAAGGGCAGAGCGCAAGGCAGCCGCGGTATTTGTTAAAAAGGGGGAAGAGCCGTCGGACGGGGCAGATTCTTGCCTGACTGCTATGGAAAGGTCTTCCATGAGGGCGTCGTAATAGGGCGTGAAGTATTCTTCTTCCAAAAAAGACGGCTCAAAATCGGGTGAAAGCCCTAGTTCAAGGGCTGAAAGACGCACCAGAGTTGTCAACAGGCTGTCAATGGTGCGAATATTAACAGAGCTGTAATGTCGCAGCAGAGTGTTCACCCACCATGAGGCCACAAAGGGTCTGATAGGTGGCGTTTCAGGAGAGTCTGCGTTGCACTCAAACAGGGGGTTATGATTGTAGGGGCTCCCGTCCCAGCCCTCCTCAGCTATATCCTGGTTGTATGCAATTTGGTTGAAGCGGCCTGAATTGTCACCTTGTGATTGTGCGTCTGCATTTTGCGGAAGACGGGACTGATTTTGGGACGTGCTTTTTTGATATGGCTGAGGTTTTTCAACAAGCGCCAGCTCTTTAAGGGAACTGATGATGCGTAGCTTCATTTCGGCTGCGGCCCTGTTGGTGAATGTCGCAGCGAGCAATTCCGAAAGGGCATACCCTGAATGGGCAGGGGATGCTGTCGCGCAGCCGGTGAGGGGAACCCCCGATACAGCGCCTTGCAGGAGCCGTAGAAAGTGCTGTGTCAGGGTGTAGGTTTTTCCGGCACCGGCAGAGGCGCGTATCTGTGTGAGCGGTGAAGTATACATAGGTTAATTCTTGTCCTTATGCTGAACCCTCCGATGCAGAGCAAAGCGTGAAATGCCAAGGTAGTCTGCGGCTTTGCTTTTGTTTCCCTCAAAACGGTCAAGGGCAGCCAGTACGATGGAGTCAATAATTCCTTCAAGCTGAATGGGTTCTGACGGCAAGACAATGCCGTTTTGGGTGAGCGACATGTTAGGCGCAGTTGCAGGAGCACCGCCCGGAGTGGCTGCGTCAGTCAGTATATCCTCATGGGGCAGGGGAGTATTCCAGGTATTAACTGGGGGCTGTGTGTTGCGTTGATGAAAGAGAAACTGGATGTGCTCCGGGCGGAGAAGCTCCGCATTATTCATGAGAATGGCACGTTCCAAGGTGTTTTCAAGCTCGCGCACATTACCTGGCCAAGGGTAATGGATCAGGGCAGCCATGGTTGCGGGAGCTATGCCGGTAAAACTTTTTTTCTTGCGCAGCGATTCACGCCGCAAAAAATGCTCGGCCAAAGCGCGGATGTCTTCCGGGCGCTCGCGTAAAGGGGGAATAAGCAGGTGCCCCACTTGCAGGCGGTGGTACAAATCTCGCCGAAAGGCCCCCTTGGCTACCATTTCCGGCATGTTCCGGTTGCCCGCGCAAACTATGCGTGCCAGGAACTCTCGTTTTTTTACCCCGCCCACCCTATAAAAAGAACGCTCCTCCAGCACTCGTAGCAGCTTGGGCTGCAATGTGAGCGGCATTTCGGCAACTTCGTCTAAAAATAAGGTGCCTTTTCCTGCCTGCTCCAGCTTGCCGGGTGACCCATCTGCCCGGCTGCCGGTAAATGCGCCCGGCTCATGCCCGAAAAGCTCACTTTCAAAAAGCTCGTGCGGAATGGCGGCGCAGTTTATTGCCATAAAGGGGGTGGTTACTTTGTCATCGCCATAGTGGACATACCGCGCGAAAACTTCTTTACCTGTTCCGGTTTCCCCTTCAATTAAGACGGCGACAGTGGGGTCAGAATGCAGAATGGCGGCTTCCTGCATAAGGCTGCACATGGCGGGAGATTCCGCAATAACAAGCCCGATGCCTTCTATTTCCCGTAAGCGATGGCGCACAGAATCAAGGTCGTGCTGTAATTCCTTTGTGGCAATGTCAATAACAACATCAACATCCGTGCGGAGCAGGGTATTTTCTGTAATGAGGGCCTGATGCTCCGCGCAGCGGTCTACCACAGCGGAAAGTTCACGCGCATTGATGGGCTTGTTCAGGTAGTCATACGCGCCTTTGCGCAGAGCTTCCACAGCCGTTGTCATATCCGCATGGCCGGTTATAAGCACAACGTCACTCTGCCGTGCGGCAGTATCGCTTTTAATGGCCGATAATAGCTCAAGGCCATCCATGCCCGGCATACGAATATCCGTAATGACAAGAGGATACCGGCCAGCCTGTGCCGCAGCTAAGGCTTCCGTCGGGTTTTGCAAGCCCGTTGGCTCATGCCCCAAGTCCTTGAGCACAAGGCAAAGGCTTTGTAAGCTGTTAATATTATCATCGACCACAAGGATGCGCATATTCTCCCCTTTGCTCAAAGAGCCTGGAGCATCTCTGCTTTTATCGGTAAGGGGTTATAGCGCAATAGAGTTCGTTGCATGACGGACTCTCGCGGCTGCATGAGCAGGTGCCCGCAAGCGAGCAGCGCAGCGTGCCTTTATTTGAAATCCCGTTTTGTCTCTAAGAACTTATCCATAAATAAGGATGTTCGCGGCCAATAGCTGCGTCAAATGCCTTTTTTGCTCTGGGTCGAGGACATAAGAGTCCACTCCCTCCGCAAAAAAACCATTTTCCTTGCTCTTGCCACACGCTCT
>JAVBJS010000088.1:0-12037 GCA_031546885.1 Desulfovibrio sp. | reverse complement strand
TCAAATAAGGAGAGCGTGTGGCAAGAGCAAGGAAAATGGTTTTTTTGCGGAGGGAGTGGACTCTTATGTCCTCGACCCAGAGCAAAAAAGGCATTTGACGCAGCTATTGACCGCGAACATCCTTATTTATGGATAAGTTCTGAGCGTGCTTACTGATATTTTTTTTGTATGCCCCTTGACACTCGCCCGCCCACCTCGTACATGCTATGGCAACAAACTTTTTACGAATCAGGGACTGCAATGCGCATCCTGTTGTATTTTTGCCTTTTTTTGAGTTTAACTATCTGCATTTATTCCGTAGTTGAGGGCACTGCCCTTGCTGCGGAATCTTCTGTTGCTAGCAATGCGACCATACCTGCCAAAAAAGAATTCAGTAAAATGAGTGCGTTGAAAAACGCTACAAAGAACAGTACAAGCAAGGCTGTTCAGGAAACTTTTTCTCTCTCACACAACGCTACTGCCGCACAGGTTAACGCTACTCGCCAAGGTTGGGTACGTATAGAGCAGGGAACGCGCCCTGCTTATGTGGGAATTCATGGGGGTACTGCTCCTTTGACACTCTTACGAGCTCCCAACGGGGTTGTTTTTGCCTTTACGGGGCAGACAGGCAATGATTTTACTCAGGTTCTCCGTGGCGGGAACGCATCATCACCCTTGGGAAAAGGCGCCAATGCCACTGAAGCTGCTGCTAAAGCTGAAGCTGCCGCTAAAGCTGAAGCTGCCGCTAAAGCTGAAGCTGCCGCTAAAGCTGAAGCTGCCGCTAAAGCTGAAGCTGCCGCTAAAGCTGAAGCTGCCGCCCCGTCCAATCAGTCAGTTCCTTCTTCTGAGCTTGTTATTCGGGCGGAGGGTGATGCAAATGCTCCTTCCCTTCTTGAGGCTGGGGTTAAGGCTGAAGCTTCCGGCAAGGAGGTGCCAAGAGAGGGTGCGGAAATATCCGAGGCGGAGCGTTCGCTTGGCGGGAAAAACGCAACGATGAGAACTGTGGAAGCTGCGAAAATTACGCATGGGGGTGAAAATGCAACCGTGGCCTCCTCTCAGTCTGTGGCCAAGGGAGAGCAGGTACATGGTGGAGGGGCGCTCGTAGAAGGGCAGGCTTTACCCTCTGGCGATCGTACCAGCGTTCAGACTGGGGGCATATCTAAAAATAGTACTGTCTCGGAAGATCTTACAATTGTTAGAAGTAGTGAGATCAAAGGAAATAGTACGATATCGAGGAACAGTACAATTGCTGGGAACAGGGTAATAGCTGGGAACGGTACAATTTCAGAAAACAGGGTTTCGACTGGAAACAGTACAGTACCTGGAAGCATTATGAGTGCTGGAAATAGTACAGTACCTGGAAGCAGTATGAGTGCTGGAAATAGTACAGTATCTGGAAACAGTACGAGTGCTGGAAATAGTACTATTTTGGGAGAGCGTGTTGCTGTGGAGCATGTTGGAGGAAGGGGAACAGATTCTTCAAAGGTGCGGGTTTTTGCTGAGAATGCAACGGTTCAATCTTCCGATTTGCCGGTCGGCGGAGCACCTGCCGGTTCGTCGGTATCGGCTGCCTCTTCAGGAGCGTTGTTACCTGCGGCACCTCTTGATTCACGTGGAGCGGGAGCTTCTTCTGCTACCCTTGTTTCATCTAGCCCTGCTGGAAATGCCACTCTTGTGCCGCCCAGCATCCATACAGGAAATACCACTCTTGTTCCGTCATCCCCTGCTGGTAATGGAACTCTTGTTCCGCCCACTCATACAGGTAATGCCACTCTTGTGTCGTCATCCCCTGCTGTCAATGGAACCTCCACTTCACCTGGGGAGGCTTCTTTACCAGCGTCTGTTGAAGAGCCATCACTGGTCTTTGCTTCAAGTGAGCTTGCGGGTAAGATGACACAGTTTCCTGAGGAGCTTGCACCTTTTGGGTTAACGCAGCCGGAAGAAGTTGCAGAAGAGCCTGCTCCTCCGGTTCCTCCTGCTGTCGTTATAGCCCCGAAGGCCGCACCTCGCTTTGCAAAGCTACAGCTTGGGGACTATCAGACTATTTTGAAAGCGGATAGAGTTACAATAGGCAAGGAGAAGCGCTTGAGCGGGAAGCGTCGCGCACGGTAAGTTTATTATTCTGCTTGGTCGCTATATAAATTGCGGATTAAGGGGGGGCTTGGGAAGGAAAGCTTAAGACGCTGAACCAATTGATTTTCCTTCCCAAGTTCTCGTAACATACTCGGTCTAGGGCCTGTTTCCAAATGCCCAAATGCTTCCATTGGGAGCATTGGCGAATACTCGAGTTCCATATACGAGGGCCTGCTGTGTAATTGTCATAGCGGGCCAGCGGTTGAACTGGGCTCCAAGGGCTTTAAGCAGGGCAATGGCTGTTGGGGTGACTGTTTCTCCAGAACCGGCAAAGCCACATACAGGAACATTTTCCAGGAGAGCAAGAACGGCAGGGGCTGGCGTTGGCAGCCAGCCGTGCGCACAGTGGACACCGCCGTCTGCCAGGGGCAACGGGCTGCATATGAAGGTGTCAGGAGCCAGACGATCAAAAAGGGCGCATACCAGGCAAATATCCAGTATACTATCCAGAGCGCCAACCTCATGAAAGGTTACATCTTCGGCTTTAGTGTTGTGTACAGCGCCTTCTGCTTCTGCAAGAAGGGTAAAGGTGCCGCGTGCGAGGGCTGCGGCATGTGGGGTGAGTGCAGAGGCCTCAATAATATCAAGAATATTTGTAAGTGTCCGGTGTGCATGCTCATGGGGGAGAGTGATAGAGCATCCCCAGCCGGCGACACTGCAAACGTGGCGCTGTTCAAGGCGTACGGCATGCTCTGGTATGGGAAGCCGCAAGGATGTGACGAGGGCGTTGAGTTCTTCCTGACTTGTCCTATTCATGCGGGCGAGGCCGGTGAGCATGATGTCGCCGGAAAGGCCGGAAAAAGCGCGAACCGTCAGAACAGAGCCTGCGGAAAAAGGTTGGGGAGCCGAATGGTTGTGGCTGCTGCAATCTGGGTGTGTGTCTGCTGTAAAGCCGCTTGGCATATGCATAAAAAGTGTCACTCCGGGGCATGTATTGCAAGAACGGTGTTCCGTTGTGCAACAGTCGCGTAAATGAATATTGTGGATAATGAGATAGGGTGGCTTTACTGGTCTTGAGTTGCCACAGCAAAGATTTTGCACTATAATCCAGGTGAGTGCAAAGTACAACTGTTGCTTGATCACTTACGGCAGATTGTGTTCAGATGAGATACGTTCTCATTGCTGCTTCGTGAAATGCACATGGAGCTTGGGATAGAGCATGGAAGACACTCTTTCATTACGGGAAGCGGCCCGAAAGGGCCCACGAATACTTTTCTTTAGTGGTGGTACAGCTTTGCGGTCAGCTGCCCATGAGTTGACGCACTTTACCCATAATACTATTCACCTCATTACTCCCTTCGATTCGGGCGGTAGCTCTGCTGTTTTACGAAAAGCCTTCGATATGCCTGCGGTGGGGGATTTGCGCGCACGGATCATGGCCCTTGCTGATGACCATGTGCGTGGTAATCCTGAAATATGTACTCTTTTTGCCTACCGCCTTGCGCGGGATGCTTCTTTGCGCAGCTTGCGGGCAGAGCTTGAAACGCTGACTCGCGGCGTGCACCCCCTGCTGAAGCAAGTGCCTGAGCCCATGCGTGTGACGATACAGGAGCATTTAACGTGGTTTGCCAGGCAAATGCCTGATGACTTTTTTCTTGGTGGGGCAAGTATAGGGAATCTCGTTTTGGCGGGGGGATATTTGGCACAGCGCTGTCGCATCTATCCTGTGATTGGACTTTTTTCCCGCATGGTGCGCGCACGGGGAATTGTGAGGCCGGTTACGGATATTCCGGCACATTTGGCTGTGCGTCTTGCTTCCGGCGAGGTGATTGTTGGGCAGCATCGCTTTACAGGCAAAGAACTGGAAGAAATTCATTCCCCTATTATGGATATCTGGCTGACAGCTCACGAACACTCACAGGAGCCGATGACGCTTGCCATTGCGGCGCATACCACCCGGTATATCCAGAGTGCTGAGAGTATTTGCTATCCTGTGGGGAGTTTTTATTCAAGCTTACTGGCAAATCTTCTGCCGCAAGGGGTAGGGAGGGCCGTTGCAAAAGCGCGGTGCCCCAAAATATTTATTCCCAATCTTGGAAAAGACCCTGAACTTGCCGGACATACTTTGCAAGACCAAGTGAATCAGCTTTTGCGCCTTTTGCTGCGTGATGCGCCTCATGCCTCTCCTTGTGATGTGCTCACTCATATGCTGGTGGACGGGGAGCGTGGAAGCTATGCAGGTGGCATTCCGTATGAATGGCTTGAAAAAATGGGTGTTTGCGTGTGCCACGCTCCGTTGGTAACAGAAAAAAGCGCATTGGCGGATGCCCGCTTGCTGAGTAGGGGAATTTTACAGCTTGTGAAAAATATCACCGGACGGGGATAAGGCTGTTCCTCTGTACGCTTTCTTGCCAAATGCAGTGTCAAATGGCTTGTTCTCTTTTGGCCGAGCACTAAAAAAAGCTATGCGGGCAGGAAGGAAGTATACTCTTATGAGACTATCTTGATTATCTTTAAATCCCAACTTGGAAAGCCCTTGTTTTTTTCTGGTAAAAGTGTTCTTGTTCACTTGCTTAAATAATTTTAGAAGGAGGAATACGGGAAAGAATAGGAATTTGAGTCAAGTATCGGATTTTCCGATAAAACCCAGGTACCTGAAGGACCGGAGAGACTATGCAAGAAACGTATCCAAAGCCCAAAGGCAAGTGGGGTGTGCTTCTACTCACTTTTGTGGGAGGCATGATCGCCATGACCGGGGCTGGTCTTGCTATGAAAAAGTCAGACCAGGCAGCTTTTTGCGCAAGCTGCCACGTTATGTCTGAAGCTGCATGGACACACAAAACCAGTGTTCACGCCAAGCTCGACTGTAACGAATGCCACGCCCCAGCTAACCTTGCCGAAAAGATTCCGTTTAAAACCGCCGCTGGATTGCATGATATCAGTGTGAACACCTTTGGAAGGGTTGCTGATGTTATCCATGCCAACAAAGATTCCAAGCGAGTTGTGCAGGAAAATTGTCGCCGTTGTCACGTTTCCACTGTGCAGAATGTGGCCATGAATGCCAAGGAATATTGCACAGATTGTCACAGGGCCGTTCCGCATAATAAGAAAATTCCTATCGACAGGAGGAAGGCTGCCGATGTCTAGACGCCTAACCACACTTACAGCTATTGTTGCTATTGGAGCATTGAGCCTCGGTTTGGCTGGTTGCTCTTCCGAAATTGATGCTCCCGTTGTACCTAAGTACAAAACGAGCTTGTCGGAAAAAGAACGCAACAGTTCAGCTTTTGGAAAAGAATTTCCAGAGCAGTACAAAAGCTACTTGCGTAATAATGAAAGTGATGCAAGCACAACAACTATGTTCAAAAGTTCCATTCCGTTTCGTAAGAACGATAATGTGAACCCACTGCCCAAGGGATATAAGCAGGCTTCGCAGCCCTACTTGAAAAACCTGTGGGCTGGCTATCCTTTCATGTACGAGTATAACGAAGCTCGTGGTCATACCTATGCGATAGAAGATATTTTACATATCGACCGTATCAATAATTATGACGAAAGCGCCGGCCTGCCTGTCACCTGCTGGAACTGCAAAGTTCCTACCATTCCTGATTGGGTGGAAAAGTACGGTGACGACAAGTTCTGGTCTATGAACTTTCACGAGTTTCGTACGCCAGACAAGATCAATATGAAGGATAACTCCATTGGCTGCGCCAATTGCCATGATCCAAAAACAATGGAACTGACAATTACCAGCATTCCGCTGAAGGCCGCTCTTGAGCGTCAGGGCATCGACTGGAAAAAGGCAACCCGCAATGAAATGCGCGCCTATGTTTGCGGTCAATGTCACGTGGAATACTACTTCATGGAAAAAGATCACGGCCCTAGCAAAAAGCCCGCTTTCCCCTGGGACGCCGGCAGATCGCCAGAAGCTATTTACGAGTACTATAATAACAAAGGCCCCAAGAATGCTTCTGGCTCCTTTGATAGCTTTGCAGACTGGGTACACCCGGTTTCCAAAGCCCGCATGATTAAGGTTCAGCATCCTGAATTTGAAGTTTGGGGTTCAGGCACCCACGGTGCTGCTGGTGTTACCTGTGCGGATTGCCACATGCCTTATCAGCGCACTAGCGACGGCAAAAAGAAAATGTCGGCGCACCAGTGGACATCCCCTCTGCGTAACCTTGAGCGTATCGACAATGCTTGCCGTCAGTGTCACACCGACAAGACTGCTGAGTACTTGAGAACTCGTGTTGAGAATACCCAGAAAAAGTCCTATGCACAGCTTCTGATCGCTCAGGATTATTCCGTGCGCGCACACGAAGCAGTACGCCGCGCCTCTGAATGGCAGGGTGAAAAGGCCGCCAATTATGATGCTTTGATGGCTCAATCCCGTGAAATGATTCGTAAGGGTCAGTTCTATTGGGACTTCATCTCGGCTGAAAACAGCGTTGGCTTCCACAACCCTGTGCTCGCGCTTGATACCCTTGCGCTTTCTCAGCAGTACAGCCAAAAAGCTGTTGACTTAGCTGAAGAAGCTACCAACTTTGGTATTGCCAAGGAAATGATGACAGACATCCACACCCTCGTGCCACCACTGCTTGAGTGGTCACGCGAAATGCAAATGGATCCTGCCAATCTTGAAAAGCACGTTTGGACTCGCTATCTGAAGCCCCTGCCCGCAACTAAGCGCGTTTGGGAAGGTCAGAACAAGGTTTCCATGAAGTAAGCAATTACTTTACGCCTTCTATGCGGAGCCGAGGTTTATCTCGGCTCCGCTTTTTTTTGAGGGGGGGCTAACCTAGACATGGCATGAAGCACTAAGAGAGGCCATTGCATAATGGCCTCCGGCAACTGCGCGCAGGTGCCCGGTACGTTGCGCTGCCCGCTTGCGGGCGCTTGTTGCGCAATCGCCAGAGTTCGTTGCATTGTGCAACGAACTCACCTTGAAGGTAAAAATACTGTTTAAGGCCATTGTACAATTAAGGGAGGGAACCTCAAGAGCTTTAAGCCCTTGAGGTTCCCTCTCTCCAAACCCTATCCCTTTGGTTCACAATTTTATGGCAAACAGGTCGGGTAATATGTATGGTTAATTAGCTGATAAAACAGAATAAAAAATACAAATGGCCTGTGCTGGTGAACTATATACGCTGGTGTTACAAGGCCCTGATCTTTCTATTCGATACGCTGTATGCGGCTTTGGAGGATTTCCTTGTATTCTTCGCTATAAATTTCCAACATAACGGCAACGAGTCCAAGAATCATGGGCCCATAGAGCAAGCCAAGCATACCAAAGGCGTTTACTCCACCAAGAATGGATAAAAAGAGGAATAAAATAGGTACCTTTGCGCCGCCTCGCATCATGATGGGGCGCAGAAAGCTGTCAATACTTGAAACGCCGACCCCGCACCAAATGGCGAGAAAGAGCGCGCTTTTCCATTCCCCCATAAGCAGAAGAAACCCGGCTGCCGGTATCCACACAAGCCCGGTTCCCACAACGGGAACAAGAGCGGCAAAGGCCATGACAGTTCCCCAGAAGAGGGCAGGTATGCCGACAAAGGCCAGCCCTAATCCCCCCACAATTCCTTGAATAGCGGCAACGCAGAAGCCTCCCATAAGCACAGCTCTGGACATGCGGCGCATGCTTTCAATAATGCCGCGGGTTTGTTCCGGCTTAAGCGGGCAAAGATAAGCCAAACGCTGCACCATGCCTGCTCCATCAATGAGCAGAAAAAACATGATAAGCATAATGAGGAGAAGGTGGGCAAAAAACAGCAAGGTATTGCCAAGAAGGTGCGTGCCTGTACTGATAAGTGTTTTACCAATATTTCTTGATGCCTCAAGGATGCTACCGCGAATCTCAAGGGCTTCCAGGTCTACCTGTGGAAATTTTTGTTGTATCCATGTGAGCACAGGGCCGAGGGATTCATTTATTGTATCTGTAAGGTGCCCTTCCGCGAGCCAGCTATTTACGGCTGCTATGCTCTGTGCGGCTTGTGGCACAAGGCCTGAAACAAAAATGAATATGGGGAGAATAACCAGGAAAAGCATGACCAGAAGTACCACTATTGCAGCGGGAACCTTTCTTCCACCCAAGAAATTTACACACTTGTTATAAAATGGGTAGGCAATGGCGGTGATGACACAGGCAAGGATGATGGTATCAATAAACGGGCGAAGCATGCCGTAAAGCAGAAAAAAGGAAAAAGACAGGAGGCCCAGAAAAAACCATAGGAAAAGCTTGGTCCCATTAGGTTCCTCACCGGCATCACGAGACGGGAGTGTGGGGGTATTTTTTACCCCGATAGGTGAAAAGCATAATGATCCACTTTCCTGATGTGCAGTGGTCTGTGCCGGCGAGGCTGTTTGTCGTGTCGCTTCACTACTGCTGCAAACAGGGTCGGGGGCAGATGGATGGGTCATGCTGTCTCCTTTTTTGCTTCTTCCCATAAGTCATTTTTTTCTTCCATGGAAAGAGCCGTGAAATCTTTACCCGCATTGCGGGCTTTGTCTTCCATAAATTGAAACCGAGTGACAAAACGCTGTGTTGCTCCATCAAGGGCTGCGTTTGCTTTGAGACCCTTGCGCCTGCCCAACTCGACCAGAGTGAACAGGGCATCGCCCAGCTCGCGCTCCTGCGCGTCTTTATCGTCGGAAGCAAATGTATCCAGCAATTCCAGCCATTCCGCTTCCACCTGCTGTTCAACATCTTGGTCTGTGTCCCAGGTGAAGCCTGCTCGTGCGGCCTTGGAGTGTACGCGGTAGGCCTTGATAAGTGGGGGTAACCCTTTGGGAAGACTTGCAAAAACGCTTGCAGGTGTTCCATCTTCCGCGCTGTGCTCTGCACGCTTTATTTTTTCCCAGGTTTGCAACTGCTCCTCACGCGAAGCAAAGGCGGTGTCGGAAAAAACATGAGGATGGCGGCGCATCATTTTAGTGACGCTTGCACTTACAGCCTGATTCAGCGTAAAATTACCGCGCTCTTCGTAGAGGTGTCCCAAGAAAAATAAAAGAAAAAAAACATCTCCCATTTCTTCGCAAATATCCGCATGTGTGCCGTGGCGAATGGCGTCCGCCAGCTCATGAGCTTCCTCAACAAGGTAGTCGCATAGGGTGAGGGGGGTTTGCTCTTTATCCCAAGAGCAGCCGTTTGGGCCAAGCAAAGTTTTAATAAGCTCTTGTAATTCTTGGAAGGGTACTTCTTGCGTGTTCATGAGAATCCTTTGAGAGGGGCAGGCGGAAGGATGTTGCCCTAAATTTTATAGTATTTTGGGGAGGTATTCGCGGATTATGGAGGTAATGGAACTGACATGCTGTGCCAGAATGGAATTTTTAAGAAAGGGTGAATTGGGTTGGAACATCTCAAGTAAGGCAAGGGCCAGTGAGCAAATTAAGAGGCCCTTGGCGCCGCCCACAATGCCGCCGCCCACATGATCCAGCCAGGCGGTAAAGGTGAGACTCATAAATTTGCGAATGGCAATAGCAATAATGGCAACAACAACAAGTGTGGCAGCAAAAACAACAAGATATGCGACAATGGTAGCCCAGGAGGTTTCCGTTATAAAGCCTTGCACATGAGGCAAAGCCTTGGGGTAATAGCGTTCGGCAACAAAAAAGCCAAGGAAAATACCGACAAGTCCGGCGACTTCGTTAATCATGCCGCGTAGCAGCCCACGCACCACGAACAGTACCAGGATAAGCGCAAAACCTCCGTCCAGAAGGTTAATTTGAGAAAAATCAAAGTTCACAGGCGGCTCGGTTGGTTATGAGTGAGAAAAATTATTCAAACTATCTAACAGGGCATAAGGTTTTGTCAACCAGGGCTTCGTTCTGATTCTGGCGGCGTGCCAATTCATTGCTCTTCTCGATCGTGCAGCCGGTATATGTTTTGAGCCGGGCGGCAGTTACAGAATATTTTTACCAAAGTGTTGATGCAGGTCAGCATATCTGCTTCGCTGATATCTGCACAGCCTTGCTTCACCACTTCCCATGCTGTTGCTCCCAAGGTGTCCCATATTGCAACTCCCTTTGCTGTGAGGGTGTATATACACTTACGCCGGTCATTGATTGAATGGTGTCTTTCAAGCCAGCCATCACGCACCAGTGCTTGCAAGGCATGTGTCACTGCCGTGCGCTCCCGGCAGAGAAAGCTCGCCAGCTCATGCTGAGTTGCTGCGGGGTTTTCGCGCACCGCTACCAGAAGCATAAATTGATCGTGTGTTAATTCACAACCATGCTCGCGGCCCTTTTCCACAAAGGTGCTATCAAGGGCCTTCGCGGCTCGTGAGAGGTGGGGTAAAAAAGAATTGCGTACAGGCTTTTGGGGGTACAGCAGTTGGGGCAGGTAGTCGAATGTAAATTTTTTTTGCATAAATCCTCGATATGTGAATAGTTCCATAAAATTTGCGGCAAAACATATTTTTATTGGATTTGCTGGAAAAATATAGTATGTGAATATTAACACAATAACCTGTAGCTCTTTTTGGGAGGCGGCATGTACAATCGCATTCACCCCACTGGCACAATTCGCTACAATCCTGACAAATGCTGGAATGGCCTTACCCTTGTTCCCAACATGCAAACCCACGGCCGCGCCACTGGCTCCATTCTTTACGACATGAATGGCAATGTCGTAAATGCCTGGCCTGGCGTTACCGGTGCTTTTGATTGCAAGCTTCTGCCCGGCGGCCATATTATGGGTACCACAAAATTTGTGGGAGGGTATTGGCTAGATGCTCAAAATCTTAGCCAATTTGACTGGGAAAACAAACTCGTGTGGTCTTTTGATAAGGGCGAGCAGATGATTGACCTTGTGACCAAAGAAACCGTGTGGTCTGCCCGCCTGCACCACGACTTTCAGCGTGAGGGATGCCCAACAGGGTATTACTGCCCCGGCCAGCTTCCCAAATTAAGCGGAAAAACCTTGCTTAACTCAAGTGCCCGGCGGAGTATACCAAGTGTTTCAACAAAATATGATATCTGCGATACAAAACTCATTGAAATTGATGAAAATGGCAACATCCTCTGGTCATGGAGCCTCTACGATCACTTTGATGAGCTGGGGCTTGAAGCGTCTGCGCGGCAGGTTATTAATGCCAATTGTCACCCTTATGGCGAGTCTGGGCAGATTAAGGATATCTATTGTAACTGCATTTCCTACGTTGGCCCGAATAAATGGTATGATGCCGGGGACGAGCGCTTTCATCCCGAGAATCTTATCAGCGACGTTCGCGCCCTGAATGTGTGCTTTATTATAGATAAAAAAACCGGAAGTATAGTCTGGCGCATGGGGCCGGACTTTAGCTACTCCAAAGAATTGCAAGAAATCGGGCAAATTGTTGGGCAGCATCAGTTTCATGTTATTCCCAAAGGGTTGCCTGGTGAAGGGAATGTTATGCTTTTTGATAACGGTGGGCTTGCCGGTATGGGTGCGCCATCCGCTTGCTCCCCTCAGGGTTGCAACAATGTCACCCGGAGCCAATCGCGGGTGCTTGAAATAAATCCGGTTACTATGCAAGTGGTGTGGAGCTACAATGATCTTCGTAATTTCAATGGAGACCTTGAAAAACGGGCTTTCGACAATTTGCTGTATAGTGAATTTTGTTCCAGCGCAGATCGCCTGCCTAATGGGAATACCTTGATTACTGAAACCATCGGGGGGCGGATTATTGAAGTGGCCCCAGACGGTGAAATAGTATGGGAATTTCTTAACCCAGGACACCACGTATTCAGAGCACATCGTTACCCTTACGATTGGTGCCCCCTTACCAGTAAGCCTCAGGAAGTAGCCATAACCCCGCCTCTCAATACACAAATTCGTGTTACGCCTCAAGGTGGAATTGAAGTAGTGCCGCTTGATACAAGGCTGTACCGCGACCCACGGTAGTAAAGGTGCTGGGGGAGTAGATATTTAGGAAAATACTGGGGGAGGGACCCCTGGCATTAAGATAGGACAGAAAATACTGGGGGAGGGAACCCCAAGGGCTTG
>JAVBJS010000047.1:0-38616 GCA_031546885.1 Desulfovibrio sp. | reverse complement strand
ATCGAACCGCAAAATTACCACAAAAGAAGGCAAAAAAGCTAAAAGAACAATGAGATACACTGTTCGGCTAATATGCCCGGAAAAAAAATTTTTCATGCTTTGATATTCCAGTCCACTTCAATAATGCGTTAATGTAAGTTCTTTAACGACTGTAGCAAATAAATAATTTCCAAATAAAGACAAGGCAGACGGCCCTTTACTCCTATCATTTAGCAGAAAAAACAGTTGAAACAAGTGCCTTTGCTTCTTCTTGCAACAAAGATAAATGCCCGGCATCCACAAAACTTTCCGCGTAAATTTTGTACAGCGCCTCCGTACCGGAAGGGCGAGCGGCAAACCAGCCTTTCTCAGTTACTACTTTCAGCCCGCCAATGGCTTCATTGTTCCCTGGCGCATGTGTGAGAACTTGAAGTATAGGGCTACCCGCAAGCATTTTTTGAGTAACCGCCGTGGGCTTCAAAGATTTAAGAGCCTTTTGCTGTTCCGGGGTAGCCGGGGCATCAATGCGGGCATAATGGGGTGCGCCAAATTCGTCGGTCAATTCCCGGTAAATTACCGCAGGATTTTTCCCCGTCACCGCAGTCATTTCCGCTGCCAGCATGTTCAATAAAATTCCATCCTTATCTGTACTCCAGGGGGTACCGTCCATGCGCAAAAAAGATGCGCCGGCGCTTTCTTCGCCCCCAAACAAGAGCGAACCGTCCATAAGCCCTGGAACAAACCATTTGAACCCAACAGGCGTTTCATAGGCGCGTCGCCCAAATTTTTTGCAGATAATATCAATAAGCCCCGTTGTCACGGCTGTTTTGCCAATGGCGGCGGTTTTTGACCATCGAGGCCTGTGCTGCAATAAATACCACACAGCGGCACTCAAGTAGTGATTTGGGTTCATCAAGCCTGCGGGAGTTACAATGCCATGCCTGTCTGCATCGGGATCATTGGCAAAGGCGAGGTCATATTCCCCTGCCATGCTGATAAGCCCCGCCATGGCGGCGGATGAAGAACAATCCATACGAATCTTGCCGTCATGGTCAGGCGGCATAAAAGAAAAAAGAGGATCCGTTCCGGCATTAACCAAGGTAAGCGAGATACCATACGCTTCCGCAATGGGCTGCCAGAAAGGCAAACCAGCCCCCCCCAGCGGATCAACCCCAAGCCGCAGGCCCGATGCCGCAATGGCTTTCATATCAATGGCCTGGGCCAAATCGTGCACATAGGGCATAATATAATCTATTTCCCGTACACAGGCGGCAGTGCGCGGATTAACCATGCGCCGCACTGCCCTATTATTGTCCTGCAAAATAGCGTTGGCACGCTTTTCAATCCAGGAGGTTACCTCAGCACCCGCCGGCCCCCCATGATATTCATTGTACTTGAATCCCCCATCTTCAGGGGGGTTATGCGAAGGTGTCACCACGATGCCGTCCGCCCTGCCCTGCATACCATGAGAGGAAGCGCTCAGCCGCGCATTGTGAACAAGAATAGCGTGAGATATTACAGGAGTGGGAGTAGGCGCATCGTTCTGCTGAATGCGGGTTTCCACATTATTGGCTGCCAGCACCTCCAAAGCCGTCTCAAGTGCTGGAAACGAAAGCGCGTGCGTATCCTTCCCCATAAAAAGTGGGCCGGTAATATTCTGCTTTTTGCGATATTCGCAAACTGCCTGGGTTATAGCCAAAATATGCGATTCATTAAAGCTTTTTGCAAAGGCATTGCCACGGTGCCCGGAGGTTCCAAAGGACACCTGCTGCGCTGCAATGCCTGCATCTGGCGCATACGCGCTGTACGCACTGAGAATATCTTCATGGGTAAAGGCTGATTTTACTCCGGGAACAGGCATGGCAGACCTCTTTTGTCAGTAATTTCAATAGAAATATTGCATAACCCACCGCCTCACACCCAGGCGCACAGCATCCAGAGAGCCTCATCGGCTTACCCTTTTTTATACCCTTTTACCCACAAAATGGAGGGATACACAGGATCGCACCGCGGGATAAGGTTATTCTCTTCAAAATTTTTATATGTCTCCCCGCTGCGCTTTAAGGCCAGACGATACGATTTTATCTTGAAATGCTTCAAGAGCACAGAGCGCAGGGTTTCTTCATCCAAATTTTGCGGCTCGGTGCTACAGGCAGGTTCATTCAGATTAAAACTTCCCGCAAAAAGCCCGCCAACTTTAAGAACACGCACAAGCTCCATACTCATTGCTTCCAAGTTAGACACATGATCCAATGAATTTATGGTAAAGAGCACATCAAGAGAGTTATCAGGCAAAGGAATAGCCGTTTCCGTACAAGGCAAATACTCCATTCCATGCCCCTGCAAGCAGGAGGCAAAAGCCTGAAGATACACCGGCACCAACACATCCAATCCGTAGCGCTTTCGCGGCGCCTTTGTCCAAGCCAAGTTTCCGCGAGGGCCACAGCCAAAATCGCCCACCACCTTATCGCGCAAAAAAGTATCGTCCGGCTCTTCTGTAATGCCGAGCATCAACCCTTTGTAATGCCCATTACCAAAAGAGCCTTTTTCTAACGCAAAACGTTCAGTCCAATATGCCAGTTCGCTTTGATATTTTTCCATGCACATCCTCCCAGGGTACTCCGAAAATACATACCGATACCTTACAACGATTTAACAACCTTAAAAAGCGCTGCCGAGTCTTCTTCACTATAGCCATGCTCCACAGATTTTTGCAACAGACCATATCCTACTTGCGTTACCGGAAGCGCCAAACCAAGTTCTGCGGCAATCGCTACAACAATTTCAATGTCTTTACGGTGCAATACGCTTTTGAACCCAGGAGTATAATTATTATCCAGCATTCGCTTTCCGTGCAACTCAAGAACACGGCTGGAGGCAAAACCACCCAGCAACGCCTCCCGGATGGGGGCTGCGTCAACACCATTTTTTTCAGCAAAAGCAATGGCCTCGGCCACTGCCACAATGGTGCCGGTAATCACTATCTGGTTGCAGCTTTTCGCCACCTGACCCGACCCAACCGTGCCGATGCGCGTTATACTACTCCCCATAGCAGCAAGTACAGGCCGAATACGCTCAAAAACCTCCGGCTCTGCTCCCACCATGATGGTAAGGGTGCCATTTTCCGCACCAACCGTACCGCCGGAAACAGGCGCATCCACCAAAGTAATACCACTCTCTGCAAGGGTTTCCGCCATACGCCTTGTGGCCGTGGCAGAAATTGTGCTCATATCCACAACCACCAGCCCCGCCTTGGCTCCCTCGCGCACCCCTTTTTCACCAAGCAGTACCGCTTCCACATCCGGGGTGTCCGTGAGGTTAGTAAAAAGAATATCCACTTTTCCGGCAACCTCCGCCGCGCTGGAGCAAAAAGTAGCCCCTTTTGCAACCAGGAGAGCAGCGGATTCCTTACGCCTGGCCCACACAAAAAGGGAATGCCCGGCAGCAAGCAGGTGCATTCCACAAGGATTTCCCATCAGCCCCAAACCAATATATCCTACCTTCATCACATTCTCCCAAAATAGCTATTTAGTAACACCCCGTCAGGACTGAGCGGATCTCGAATATTTTCGCCGCACAGGCCCTGTGAAGAGAAACTCAAATGTTTTGTACCCTTAAAATTCCCTTCGCCAGCTTCTTCATAAAATATACCCATTACTTGCCAAAGCCAAACCCTGGCCTGTGGCACCCACGTTCCTTAACTATGCGAGCAACCTTCGCAGGAGTCGGAACCTTTTTTAAACACAATCAACGGACAGTTTTTACAAATATCGGCACCAGGGAAAGCGTCGCCCGGTCGAGTTATGGAACTGCCCCCTGTGGCGTTAAGGCGCTGGAGCAAGCGCTCCACAGTGGCCTCAAAATGGATGCCGGGAATAAATACATTCACCTCGCCCCGCTCAGTCTTGCCGGAATTATAACTCCCGGAACAGGCAGGACAGATATTGAACATTTTCTCCTGCCACGCATACACTGCCCCCCCGCACGCCGAAGAACTCATTGTCACTATGGGCCGTAAAGGGTGCGTGTCTGTAGCTGCCATATAATCCACAGCCAGGTGGTACGATTGCATATTGTCGCAATAGAAATGAATAACATCAGGAGCAACAACACAACTTCCAAGAGGCCCCACTGCCACGGCCTTCAATTGTCCCAAAGGTAGTCGAGGCTTTGACCGTAAAAAGCGCTCCGCCTGTGCCAAATCGACACAGTATTTCAATTGTGAGGCTATTTCTTTTTCGTCTATATCCTTCCAGCCAAAGGTCACATGAGCGTTGGAACAAGCAAGCACATCCTGGGTGGCAAAAACAGTATCCCCTTTCATGCGGGCGGCAACTTCATACTGACAAAAGGTAATAGGCTTTACAGGTGTGACATATTTGGTTGTTTTTTTGAACGTCGCAATTTTTTCCTCATCAAAAAAATAGGTGACTCCAATAGGGAAATGGTACAGGCGTAATTCCTTCATCAAGAGATCTTGCATCTGCGCATAAGTAAGGCTCATAACAACTCCAATTAGCTAAATAAAATAAAACAGCAAGCACACGCCTAAAACGTAATAGGGAGACCCTGTCTCCCTATTACGTTTTAGTAAGCTGTTTTGCAAACAATTTTTCTCAAAACCGTAGATATTTAGGCCTCTTTTTCTTTGACCTTTGCTTTGATTGCAGCTTCAACAGCGGCCTGCTGATCTTCCTCTGTTAGCGCTGCACTTGCCCCTTTCGCCTTTTTGGATGGACGAGCTTTGCAATTAAACCGAAGAAAGGTTGTCTCCATGAGGGGGCCGCGGTACACATTTGTCATAATAATACACCCTGTCGGGCATACATCAGCGCACACTCCGCAATATACGCAAGCCATTGTTTCGCGCTCCCACAGGCCGGAATCCGGCTCAATACGAATACACTTGGTGGGGCACTTCAAAGCGCAAGCGCGGCACATAATGCATTTATCCACAAGAAACTTGAAACGTCCGCGAAAACTTTCCGGCAGTACACGCTGCTCATAAGGGTGCAGCCGCGTGGCATATTTGTTCAAAAGATTACTCAAAATAGTTTTTGTCATGAACATAGTATGCCTCCTAGCGTTCTGTACAGCTAATGCACGGGTCAATGGTCAAGGCTATGATAGGTACATCAGCCAGCTCCACGCCTGGAAGCATCGCAATAAGGGGGGGCACATTAGCAAATGTTGGAGTGCGAATGCGTACCCGCTCGGGCGTTGCTGAACCATCACACCGCACATAATAGAAAAGCTCCCCTCTGGGCTGCTCCACACGAGTGGTAATTTCACCAGCCGGAGGGTTACCCTTTACCTTCACCGCAAGTTCACCTGCCGGCATTTTGCGTATGGCTTCGCGCACCAGATCAATGGACTGAAACACCTCGCGAAAACGTACTTTCGTCCGGGCGTAGCAGTCGCCATCCGTTTCCACAATGGGCTCAAAGGAAAGCTCGTCAAAGGCTTCGTACTTCAACATACGCATATCCTGCGCCCACCCACTCCCACGCAACATCGGCCCTGCCGCTCCTAATGTGTGCGCCTGTTCCTTGGACAAAATACCTTTGCCCACAGTACGCAGCTTAATGCTGTAATCATTCATCATGGTATCATAAAGCGGCTTGAGCTGCGCTTCCATAATATCGAGATCTTTAAGAATGCTAAGAGCTTGCTCAGTGTTGATATCGCGCCGAACACCACCGATAATATTGGTGGAAATTATGACGCGGTTTCCGGCAGTGGCCTCATTAATATCCATTACCCGTTCCCGCACACGCCACAGTGCCATAAACAAGCTCTCAAAACCAAAACCGTCTGCAAAAAGGCCCAGCCACAAAAGGTGACTGTGCATACGATGTAATTCAGACCAGATAACCCGAAGAAACTGCGCACGGCGCGGCACTTGCAAACCCATCAGGCCTTCAATGGCATGGCAGTAGCAAAGGGCATGGATGCACGAACAAATGCCGCACACCCGCTCAACCACATATACCATCTGGTGAAAGTCGCGTCTGGTTGCCAGCCCCTCAAGCCCGCGGTGAACAAAGCCAAGGGCGGGAACAGCCTCCACAACTATCTCATCTTCCACAACAAGTTTCAGGTGCAAAGGCTCCGGCAATACCGGGTGCTGCGGCCCAAAAGGAATAACGGTACGGGTCATAACTACACCTCGCACTTTACTTTGCTGAAGGTGGAAATCTTGCAGAAAGGCGCTGTTAAAGGGTCGCCCGCTTCCTCAAGATACAGGGTTCGGTTGAAATCAAGCACAAGCCCTGAATATTCAATACCGAAAAGGTCACGGTTTTCATTTTCCACCAACAGTGCAGTAAAATACACAGGGGAAATACTTGGAATAATAGTGCCTTTGGGCACGTTAAGACGAAAGTCTTTCATGGTAAGGTTTCTGTCAAAATGATATAAAAGATCCATTCCATCATCCCCACGGTCAACCGCTGTCTGGGCGACAAGGCGCCACCCGTCATCCAGCATGGTTTGCGCTGTTGATACGACCGCATCAAGGGTTATAGGCGTTGGGTCAAACATGTATTCTCTCCTTGGCTGTGCTTACTTATGAAAATAAGCGCTGGCAAAACCTGCAGGATTTGCGCCGATAAAACCGGCGTGTCTGATAAAAATCATAAGTAAACCACGCTAGAGCAGTTAACTTTTGAAAAAGTCCATAATTCACGGTTGTCATCGCAAGAAACTCCGTCAGGCAGGTGCCTGCTGACGGCATTCACTGCTCACTTCGACCGCTCAAGGCTCTCATTCTCAATGTTCACAGCATGATCCTTGGGGTTCTCCTCAAGGTCAAGCATTTCCTTCATCTTGCCCAAAGCCATGACAACACCGTCAATGATGGCCTCGGGCCGGGGTGGACAGCCGGGAACGTACACATCCACAGGAATAACTTTATCAACCCCACCCACCACGTTATACGCATCGTGAAAAACGCCGCCTGTGAGGCCGCATGCGCCAATGGCAACCACCGCTTTCGGGGTGGGCATCTGATCATAAAGGTTTTTCAGAGTGTGCTTGTTACGATGATTTACCGTCCCGGAAACAATAAGCACGTCCGCATGCTTGGGGTTACCTATGTTGATAATACCAAAGCGCTCAAGATCATGAACAGGAGTAAGGCACGCAAGTATTTCAATATCACAGCCGTTACATGACCCACAGTCGTAATGGATAACCCATGGGGACTTTAACCGGCCTTTATTAATCCATTTTTTCAGATCAAACATGGGATCTCCTCTGCTTATTTCAGGGTATAGAGCCACAAGAGGTTGACCATCGCAAGGACAAGGCCCGGAATAAGGGTCTTTTTCAACATCCATTGCCAGGTGAGGCGGGCAGATACGTTGTCAATCAGAAGCTCAAGGAAGTATGTCACTGCGAGTAGAATAAACATGCCCGTCCAACTTGTTGCCCAGAACAAGGAACACAAGCCAAGGATAAGCACCACATCCAGCCAGTGTGCAACTTCAAGCATGGCAAGCTGAGGGCCTGAGTATTCCGTTAAAATACCACGAACGATTTCCTGGTGCCCGTGATGGGAGGCGCTGATGTCAAAAGGCGATTTACGCAACTTGATGGTCAAAGCCACTCCAAGGGCAAAATACAGCAGGGGCATACTATAAAGCAGTGGCGATTCCTGCGCATACACGCTGGCAACGCTAAAACTACCGGTTTTAAGGGCAATGCCGATAAAAACCAATATAATGAGGGGCTCATAAGCAAGCATTTGCAATAATTCGCGCTGTGCCCCCACCTGACTGTACGGAGAGCTGACTGTCAGCGCGCCTATAACCTGAAAAACAGCGCCAACTGTCATAACAAAAAAGATAATGAGCAGATCAGCCTGGGCAAAGAAAAGAAATACCGCCAGGGCTGAAGACATAAGATAAAGGTAAGAACAGAGAATAAGCCATGCGTTCACAGTCATGGGACTTTTGCCCATAAGCTTGAGCACATCATAAAATGGCTGCACAATGGGCGGGCCGAAGCGTGCCTGCATGCGAGCTGTGATCACACGATCCAACCCGGAAATAAGTCCACCTATAATGGGCGCAAAAGCAAGGCCCACAAGACCTAACAGGAGTTTTACGATCATTGCAGCACTCCTCCTAACAGCATGGCTAGCAAGGCAAAGGCCACGGTGTTAATGGTTTTCGTAATTTTACTCTCACCAAAAAGGCTTGCCAAGTAGTAGTTTCCAGCTTCGGCTGGAACAAAGGCATTCATAGGGCCACGAAAACCTACCTGCCCATTCACTTCTGCCTGCATCCCACCCATGTAGGGCAAACTTGCACCAGCAGTGCCGTTCTTTCTGGCTTCACGCAAGGCATACCAAAAACCGAAACCCAAAAGGAAGTAGATGGGGTAAATGGAGAATAAGCCATAGCTGTTTCCAAGGCCACCCCCTTGCGAAGTAAAACCAAGTTGTGCCGCACCAGCCATGTTCTGCACTGCGGGCTCAATCAGCCACACGTAAACAAAGGGAGCCAGCAGTGAAAGAACAGCCGCACCTGCGCACAGAGTGTGGAGGGGCTTTTGCATATCCACATCCTGCTCTTCATAAGGAAACTTCAAGTCAGGCGTTGCCGATGCCAGCAGAATACCGGCCCAACGTGCCCAGAACAATACCGTCAGTCCACTCCCAAGGGCGAGCATGGAAACAATAACCGGCATGGCCGCATGTGCTTCCACAGCAGATTCAAGGGCCATCCATTTGGCAAGAAGCATACCGAAAGGCGGCAGCATCATGGTGATAATACCAAAGGTGGTTATAAGCGCGGTGCGCGGCATAACAGTAAAAAGTCCACGCATATCTTCGATATCGCGGGATCCTATCTTCTGCTCAATGGCGCCCACGCACAAAAACAGCAGACCTTTGGAGATGGCATGAAAGATAAGCAACATCATACCGGCTGCAATGGAGGCTGCTGTATTAATGCCCGCACAGGCCACAATAAGGCCCAGGTTGGAAATGGTTGAATACGCGAGAATCTTTTTTCCATTACTCTGCCCAACGGCCAAGGCTGCTGTGGCAATAAAGGTAAAGGCTCCGCAAATGGCAACCATGGAAGAAACGGATGTTCCTGCGTATAAAGGCGCAAGACGCAAGACAAGATAAACCCCTGCCTTAACCATGGTTGAAGAGTGCAACAGGGCAGAAACAGGAGTAGGGGCAACCATAGCGCCGCAAAGCCAGCTTTGGAAGGGAGCTTGCGCTGCCTTGGTAAACCCTGCAAAACAGAGTGCCACCATGGGTATCATCAGAACGATGGTTTTAAGGGAGCCACCGTGTTTAAGGGCTTGTAATTCTGTGAGGGAGAGGGTGTGCGCAGTTTGCTGCAAATACATAAGGGCAAAAACAAAGGCGACACCACCTGCCATGTTCATCCAAAGGGCGCGCATAGCGTTGGTTCTGGCTTCTTCCGTGTCATCATGGCCTATCAGCAAAAATGAACACAGCGTTGTCACTTCCCAGAAAAAATAAATCCACGACAGATTGTCAGACAGAGCAAGCCCGTTCATGGCACCAAGAAAGAGCAGGATCAACCCGAAAAAACGGGGTCTGCGCGTTTCCGCAAGGTGCAGATGCTCTTCGTGTTCTTTCATGTAGCCGATGGAATAACGCGCAATAAGCGTCCCAATAACAGAAACCACAAGCACAAGGGTCGCGGCGAGACTGTCAATGGTAAAAGCAGGCGCGGCAGGGTTTGGTTTGTGCTCAAAAATAAATTCAATACAGACCATGCCTGCGAACTGAGCCACAGCTAACGCCACCACAAGGAAGCTTTGCCGTTTAAGACCGATGTAGAAAATAAGAATCAGAAGCGCTAAGTCCAACACCATGATGGGCGTGCCCATCGCTGCCGCAAGGCCGGTACCGGAGTTAACGGTAAGAGGAACATAGGTAGACAGCAAGAGCGCCGCCACAATCAGGGCTGCTCCTGTCACTGTTACCAGATTTTTTTGCAGCGAGTTACCTTTATCAAGAAAGGCAAGCGCCCCTGCAAGGACAGGAAAAATAATACACATAAACAGCAGGAAATCCAGCATATGCACCTCGAACGGTAAGAGAAATCCGGGAAGACTCAAGGACAATCGTGCCCCAGTCGCATGTTGGACTACCGCAAGATTACCTATGATCCCGTTTCAGTCAAGCCCGCTTAAAGCCCCTTTTTTTTACAGAAAAGCCGCCTGCTTATCCTCAAAAATATTTTCCACAATCAGATGTTTTTTTTCAAAAGCCTGTGCAACAATAATGTAAATGTATACATTATACGCATAAAAATGAGCAGATTAAAAAATGTATTCGTTTACATTAGCGCGAAAAAATAACATAATTTCGCAAGTTATTATTCTCACAATCCTTCCACGCATTTTCGAAGCAGCGCGGGATGATCATTCCCTGAGAAATCAGCTCAAATTATCAATTTGCAAAGGAGTTCCGCAATTGGGGCAACTGGCAACAGCGATCTTGTGCTGCTTCAGCAGATGCTGATTGCTGATAAAAAGCGGCAGCCAGACACTATTGCGGGAAAAGTAGCGAACGAGAATCATGTATCCGCAAGTACAAAAGCGCTTTTGCATATCTATGCCCCTTTTTAATAAACAGTTTTTAGCAACAGCTATCGTCCCCTAAATTTGCCCGTAACCCTGTCAAAATGCCCCCCGCCTGCCCTTACGGATAACCGTACCTCGTGCGTCCAGTTTTTTGACATCGACGCCAAAATCTTGCAGGGAACGTGCCAAAAACAAAAAAACGGAACAGACAAGACTCCCTTCCTCCAGGTTCCCACTCCCCTTATCCACTCAAGACCATTACACAATGGTTTCACGTAATAAGTACAGAAACGTCATCAAGAAAAACTGCTCGCTTGCGGGCGCTTGCTGTGCAATCGCCAGAGTTCGTTGCACCTTGCAACGAACTCAAATTATAGCGCAAAGGAATTTGCTTTTATTGCGGGTTTGCGATATTGCTACAAGCAGAAGCGGTCAGGAGAGGTTGTCGGCATTGTTCGGCTCAATTCTGCTCTCGCACAGGCATCAGAGCGATACTCCTTGCAAAAGATTACATTTCTAAAGGTAAACGACTCGCTTCGCGGGCAGATTTTGCAAGCAAAATCTGTCACACTGTTGGCTAAGAATAGCTGGACAGCAATGAGAGATTGTCTATTTTTATAACTTTCGGATGCAGCACAACTGCGGGTACGAGCACTTATGGATCACTTCACAAGCACCACCCCCACGAAGATAAACCTCGTGCCGGCATTGTCATTTCCTACCGCGCTCTTCACAGCCTGCGGCATTTTTATACTCATCTTTGGGCTTTTATTTTTTGCGAACAGCCAAACGCAACAAACTGCCCAATTTGATAAAACACAGCAAGCCGCGAAAGTGGCTATTGCAGCCTTTACTGATGTACAAAAACTGTGCGAGCAGGCGGCTCTTGACGAGGCCGCCCACTATAAAGGCGCAACAAAAGCGCAAGCCGCTGAAATTTTCAACCAAAGCAGCAAAAACAGTCTTGGAACCATTCTTAATTTTTACGATCAACAAGGAAATATTATTGTCTTGCCCACCCAGGGACAAGAAAGTCAAAATATATCCCATCGTAGCATTCGCTCACTTTTAGAAAAAAATATGGCGAAACAGTCGGGAGTAGACTTTTCAGAATACAATAGCGCTCCCAGCATAACAGCCGGCGCTCCTGTGGAAGGAAGCTTTATCAAGGCGGTTCAAGTCACACTGCCACTGAATCAGCAAACTTTGCAGCTTCTTGAAAAAAAGATACTTGCACAAGTGGGCCTCCTCAGCCTCGACAAAGCCATTCCCCAGCGCATCGCCACAATATCCACCGCCATACGAAACTTTGCTGAAAAAATACTGCCAAAAACAGACACTTTCTCGTGGGAAAACCTGCAAATGGCAACAATTACTATGGAGAACACCACATATCCGCTGGCTGTTTCTCCCTTGTCAAATATTGACAATAATCTTCGCGCAATCCTTTTTGTACTTGCAGAACCCTCCCCCCCCGACACGCCCTTCTTCCTATTTGCCGCCATAGCTCTTTTAACATCTGTAGCTGGCGTTGTCGCGCTGCTTTTTGCCCTGCGGCACAAACAATCCTCTTGCTGGGAGCAGGCCGGAGACAGCATTGAAGCCCTCATCGCCGGAAACTCCGATACGACGCTCCCCCCGCTGCCCGGCTCAGTGCAAAAAGCATTTCAAAGCATTACTACGCTTCTTTCCATCAATAAACACTTACAGTGGCAACAAGTAGACGAAAGCCAGTCCAGCCTTGCCCCACAGTCATGCGCTTTGGACGTAGCAAGTACGGCCTACCAGCGTTTTTTTCAAAGCGCTCCCAACGGCATGTTTCAATGCGAAGCAAACGGGAAATTCATCCAAATCAATCCCCGCTTTGCCGATATGCTTGGCTATGACTCCGCCACACACCTGTTAAGAGCAATTTCCAACATTACTGAGCTTTGTAATCCCGATGATACCGCAGGATTATTAAGCTCCCTGCGAGAACAGCCCAACGAGCGTCACGCTATAGTGCTGCATACGCGCAATGGAGAGCTGGCCCCCTTCTGGCTGCTCACCACCACTGTAAGCTCAGAACTGCAAAATATTGAAGGTTTTCTGCTTGATCGCAGTCTGTCCAAGCGCTACGCGGATATAAAGACGGAGCTGGCAAATTGCCATGCGCGGGCCTCTTCCCTTTCTCTGCTGCTTGCGGCAACCTGCCAGCAATCTCAGGCATATTTTATGCCCCCCCCGCGCCGGGAAGATGAGCTTCACAAACCCCTCAATGACTTACACAGCGACCTGCGCGGCACGCACGAACCAGACCCTTCAGACAATGCCAATATAGAAAAACACGAACTGGCGCACGATGAGGCACCCGTCTTGGCTGATGGCTCCATCCGAAAACATCACAAATTAAGAAAAGGCACCCACTCCCTGAAAAGTGTTTTTGACGATATTTATCAGGTCGCCATTACGGAAGCGGAAGGACAATCCCTAGTTGCCGTCCCCCTTGATTTGTCTCGGGTTATGGGTCGCGTATACCGTCAGGCAGAACCAGCCATGCTGGCTCAAGGAATTTCTCTTTCCTATTATGTGGGCGAGGATGTAGACCCTCGTGTCAACGGCTCCGGCCCCTTGCTCCGCCATGCACTTTTGCGGGCTCTGCTCTCGGTAACTGCAGGTATGGAGGGAGGGTGCGCATCCATCAGCGTTATACGCGATCCTAATGTTCCCCGTGCAGCAGATTTTTCCCGCCTTGTTTTCGCAGCCTCCTGGGTGAGCGATAACCCCAACGGCCTGTTGGAGCAGGAGTCTCTCACTGTTTGCCGTGTGCTGAACCCAGAAGAAAAAGAAGTACTGGCAGAAGCAAAGGGCTCCCACGCGCCCATGCCCACCCTTGATATTGTTGACGAACGAAACGTGGTACAATTTCTTGTAGAAAAAATGCACGGGCGTGTACTCGACATTTCCTTCACTCATGTAGTTCGCAGCTTTCAATTTGTAGTACAGCTTGGCAGCCTCATCGCAGATGTGAACGAACTTGCGCTCCTGCGCGAACTTGGTGATACACAGGACTGGGCCACACACCAAAACACTGCTGAATCTTCCACGGTAGACATCACTCCCTCCACCACAGGTGATTTTTCCGTATCAGGAGCATCACTTATTTTAATAGATGATAATGCAACAGCCTCAGATACCGCTTCTCAGAACCTCGGTATAGGGCTTTCGATTCTTGTCATTGACGATAATCAAAACAACCGCATGCTTTTTTCCATGTATTTAAGCGATACCGCACACCATATTTTTGAGGCCCGCAGCGGTCAGGAAGGAATTGAAGCCTTCCGGCTCAAAAAATTCGATGTCATCTTTATTGATACAGAAATATCCATGGGAACCGGGTATCAGGTAATACGCATAATTCGCGCCCTGGAAGCGGACGCAGGCTCTGTGCCCACTCCTATTGTTGTGCAAGCCAACCATTTGCCGCCTGAGTTCAAACAGCAGTGCCTCCTTTCCGGCTGCACAGAATTCCTTGCCAAACCATTTAGTAAAACCGCGCTCCTGTCCATGCTGGATGCCATTGCCCAGCTCAAACACAGCGATCAATAAGATATCATGTCATTACGCACCCGCCTTGGTTTTACCGAAGATCCGCTCTACCTCATGGATGCTTCGGCCTTTGTCTACCGTGGTTTTTATGCCTATCGCAATATGGCTCGGGCAGACGGTTTTCCTACCAACGCCCTGCATAGCGTTGCACGCCTGCTCTTCAAACTTTTGCGCGAAGAACGGCCGGCTTATTTTGCCTTTATTCTGGACGGCCCAGGCCCCACATTTCGGCACGAGCTTTTTTCTGAGTATAAAGCCCAGCGCTCAGCAACACCTGAACCCCTTGTGCAGCAGCTTCCCCCCATTCGAGAACTCCCTCTCCTATGCGGCCTCCCCATACTGGTATCAAGCGGGTGTGAAGCGGATGACTACATAGCCACTCTGGCAAACCGCTTTAGAGAGGAACGCCCGGTTATTATTCTGGGGGCGGACAAAGATTTGAAGCAGTGCCTGCATGAGCGTGTTACTCTATGGGATCCCTCAGGAAAAGATGAGAAAATCACAACTCTTAGCAGCTTTCAGGAAGAAACAGGCATGGCCCCCACTTCCTGGCCCGACTATCAGGCTCTGGTGGGAGACTCCAGCGATAACATTCCAGGAGTTCCCAAAATTGGCCCCAAAACCGCTCTAGAGCTCATTCGTACCTTTCCCACGTTGGACGAACTTTTTGATCGACTGGTTGCTGTTCCCCCTGCCACGCGAAGCAAGCTTGAAGGTCAACGCGATTCTGCCTTGTTATGGCGCAAATTAACCACCCTTTCCTGTGCAACCTGCCCCGATGTCACCCTTGAAAGTTTGGCTGTACGCCCCATTACTCTCGAATCGCTGGTTACCTTTCTTCGCAGTTTTGAGCTGCACTCCCTTACCCGTGAAGTAGAATCCATGATACGTTCCGGCGTTCTTGTGGAAAAAGCCTCGTGCGAAATTGCAACCGGAGCCTTCGCCCTCAAGCCTCTTCAACAGTCCACGCAAGCAGCGACAAAATCAGCGCGCTCCGCACAGTCCCCAAAATCCTCCCCCCTGTTGGATTCCACGCTTACTCCAGCGGCAACGCTCCCCACTTCCGAGAATGCAGCAGCTAACTCCTCCAGCTCCAGCAAATCAACACCCCGCACAGCCGAACAAGGAAACCTGTTTACCGCTGGCACACCCAAGGCCGTCACAGCCACAGCCAACACCCCAGCAGAACTACCCGACGCAGTTGGCCCTATCGCTCTGCTGGCCCATGAAACCAACATAATTGTCGCCTCCACCACATGGGAGCGCCTCTACACGGGCACAGACGCAGAATTGGCACAATGGCTTTTGTCACACGCGGCATCCATCGTAACGGTGGACATGAAAAACCTGTGCAAAGAACACCCACCCTTACAAGCAATCCCTCTCTCAGCATGGTTTGATCTTGCCATTGCAGCCTACCTGTTAAGCCCGGAAGAACGCAGCTACGGTTGGTCAGCCCTTGTCGGGCGCTGGCTGAACGCCGCATGGGCAGAGGCAGGCAGTATGTCTGATGCCCCAGAAGAGACTGCGCATATCACCCAGAGCAGACCCGGACAAGCCCTTCTTGCCCTTCATAGATTTCTGTCTCAACAGCTCGCCGGGGCCGCTCTTGAACAGATATTTCATACCCTTGAAATGCCGCTCATACCCGTTCTTAGCCGTATGGAAGATCGTGGTATTGCTATTGATTTGCAGGCGTTACAAGATTTTTTGCAAGAAGTGCAGGAATTGCTTAATCAGTATACCGCCACCATTCACACTCTGGCCGGCAGAACTTTCAACATCCGCTCATCACAGCAACTTTCCGATGTACTTTTCACGGTGCTCGCCCTGCCAAAAGCAGGAAAAACCAAAGGTGGGGCCATGTCCACCTCCCAAGAAGCCCTTGAAAAGCTGGAAGGGGCACACCCCATAATTCAGTCCATTCTCGATTTTCGTAAACTGGAAAAGCTGCGCTCCACCTACCTTGAGCCACTACCCCGTCTGGCCGACAAGCATGGGCGCATCCACACCAATTTCAACCAAACCGCCACAGCCACCGGGCGGCTCTCCTCCAGCAATCCCAACCTGCAAAACATTCCTATACGCGGCGATCTTGGCGGGCGTATGCGCACCTGTTTTATTGCGCCAGAGGGTGCCACACTCGTGTGTGCCGACTATTCGCAAATAGAACTGCGTGTACTCGCCCATCTTTCCCAAGATCCAACGCTTCTGGATGCCTTTCTAAAAAATGAAGATATCCACCGCCGCACGGCAAGTCTGCTCTTTGACAAGCCCCAAGCAGAGATAACCCAAGATGAGCGACGTAACGCAAAAACTATTAATTTCGGTCTTATCTATGGTATGGGCGCACAAAAACTTGCCCAGGAACTGCACATTTCCATGACGGAAGCCAAAGGCTTTATCGAGCGTTATTTTTCACGCCTTTCTGTCCTGAAACAATTTTACGACACCATAGAAGCAGATGCCCGTAACTACGGCTATGTAGTGACCATGACCGGAAGGCGACGCCTTATCCCTGAAATAGCATCGCAAAATAACCAGTTGCGCTCACAGGCCCGCCGACAGGCTATTAATACCCGCATTCAGGGAAGCGCTGCCGATATCATAAAGCTTGCCATGCTTGCCGTAGAAAATGACCCTGAACTCCGCGTACTGGAAGCTCGCCTCTTACTCCAGATTCACGATGAACTCCTTCTGGAAGTGCCCGCACATAATGCCAAAGCTGCCGGTGAACGTCTGGCGGCGCTCATGAGCGGCGTTGCTCCGCTGGGCACGCCCCTCTCCGTGCCGTTACTGGTGGACTGGGGGAGCGGCAGCACGTGGGGAAGCGCCCATTAAAAAGTTTAGGGCTGCAATAAAACTGGGGGCATGATTAGCTATATAGCCTTTTAGTGGCCCCTCAGCTAGTCATGACCCTAATAAATTAAGCACCTTGGGGCTCCATCTCCTGCTCTTTCTCATGAAATCTCCAGTGAATCCCACAGTGAACTACTCCGGCTCTACAGAGCCTCTTATTTCTTCGCCCAGGCGGCGTAGAGCGCGGCGCGTTCTTCTTCGGAGTAGGTTGGCTCTTCATACATGCCGGCAAGTTTTCGCTGGCGTGAGGCTTCTGCAAGAATAATGGCTGCGGCAACGGAAACATTGAAGCTTTGAATCATGCCATACATGGGGATATACACCTCCGCAGTGGCTCCTGCCATAAGGGACTCCTCAACGCCTCCATGCTCATTTCCCAGAATAATGGCGCTTGGCTTGGTAAAGTCGATATCGCTTATGGATTTGGCTTCGGGTGAGCAGCTTGTGGCGTATACCTGCATATTTCGCGCCTGGAGGGCGGCGAAAAGATCTGCGGCATTTTTATGGCGTATGGTTTCAATCCATTTTCTGGCGGAGGCAGAGCTTTTGGCCCCAAGAACAGGAAAGGCGGTATCTGTATAATGCAGATGAATATGGGCTACGCCAAAGGCATCACAACTGCGATAGATGGCCGAGACATTATGGGGATCGTGAATATTGGAAAGTACCAAGGTCAGATCTTTTTGGCGATGGGCAAGCACTTTACGGATTTTCGCTTCCCGTAAAGGAGTAAGAATGCGCTCGTACAAGGCTGTGCTCCTTTAGCTACATGTACTCCGGTTATCTGAGATCGTTGCACAATACAGCACATTCAGTTTAGTCTTCCCTTAAAAAATCTTCCGAAGGCTCTTAAGAGCTAAATACCAAGAGAAGACATAATTTTTATCGAATGATTTCAAAGCAGAAGCTGCTTTAAAATAAAGGCACGCTGCGCTGTTCGCTTGCGGGCACCTGCTGTGCAGTTGCAGAGGCCATTGTGCAATGGCCTCTATCTACAGCAAAAAGGGAACATAATCAATCTTGGCAAGCACCGGAGTGTGGTGTACAAGGCGGGTCTGTTCCATGCTATTGTTGTGCGCATAATATGGTAGCACTGTTTTATTTACCGGAGAGTGCAAATATGTCTTCTTTTGCCGTCCTTTTCCCTGGGCAAGGCTCACAAGAACCGCACATGGGGCGTGATCTTGCAGAAAAAAACTCTGAAATTATGGATATATGGAAAAAAGCGGAGCGCATCAGTCAGGTGCCTCTGCGCGATATTTACTGGAGCGATGAAAATTCCGCTATGGCAGAGACGCGCCACCTTCAGCCCGCACTAACAGTTGTAAATTGTACAGTGTGGATGCAGCTTTCCCGGTACGGCGCTCCTTGCTGCACGGCGGGGCACAGCCTAGGGGAATACAGCGCCCTTGTTGCTGCCGGGGTGCTCTCTCTTGATGCGGTGCTGGAATTAGTGAGCCTGCGCGGCAGACTGATGAGCGAGGCCGACCCGCAGGGAAAAGGCGCTATGGCAGCGGTTGTCAAGTTATCGGTGGAACAGGTAGAAGAGCTTGTTGCCGCCGTGCAGGCAGAAACAGGAGAATGCCTCGTTGTTGCCAATTACAACAGCCCTGCTCAGACCGTGGTGAGCGGAAGCCGCGTGGCCATTACCCGCATGCAGGAAGCGGTGAAGCCTCATAAAGGCCGAGCCATACCACTTTCTGTTTCAGGCGCTTTTCATAGCCCTTTGATGCAGGAAGCCGCCACTGAGCTTGCCCAAGCCATTACTTCACTTGGTAAGGGCCAGTGGAATAACGCTCGTTTTCCTGTGTATGTCAATGCTTCTGGTGTGGCGGAATGTGAGGCTGCCGCTTTACGGGCATCCCTTATTCGCCAAATGACTTCCCCTGTTTTTTGGGTATCTACTATTAAAAATCAGTGGGATGCGGGTGTCAGAAACTTTATTGAATGTGGCCCCAAAGGTGTTTTGGCTAAATTAACCGACCTTATTTTGCAGGCACATACCGGCTCTACGGATGTAGCTGGCACTGTGCGGAGTGTTGGTACGGCGGAGCAGGTTGCGGCTTATATAAACATTGTATGAAATTGAAAGGTTATTGCTATCTCGTTTGAGGCGATGCGGTATCGCCTCTGCTATTTATAAGTGGAATTACTGGGAGCATGAAATATCATGATTCTCGCATGAGGAGCATTACGCATGGCGTTAAGTATTGGAATCGTCGGCCTTCCCAATGTGGGCAAATCTACCCTGTTCAATGCCCTGACCAAAGCGCAAAACGCTGAGGCGGCTAATTATCCCTTTTGTACCATAGAGCCCAATAAGGCCACAGTTCCTGTACCGGATGTGCGCCTTGCCGCTCTTTCCGCCTTGGTGAAACCCCAGCGGATACAGCACGCAACGGTTGATTTTATTGATATTGCCGGGCTCGTGCGTGGAGCAAGCAAGGGTGAGGGCCTTGGCAATCAGTTTCTGGCCAACATCCGCGAGTGTGCCGCTATCCTTGAGGTAGTGCGCTGCTTCGATGATGAAAATATTACCCATGTTGATGGGCATATTAGTCCGCTGCGAGACATAGAAACTATTGAAACCGAGCTGTTGCTGGCGGATATGCAAAGTGTGGAAAAGCGTCTGGAACGTGCCAGAAAGGCGGTAAAAAGCGACAAGACCATGCTGACGCTGGTAAATGAGCTTGAAGCGCTTTTTGCCCATATGAATCAGGGGCAGTCCGTAGCTTCTTTCCAGGGTGGAACAAGCGATGCATACCAACAGGTTATGCGTGAGCTTGGCCTGATTACAGCAAAGAAGGTCATTTATTGCGCTAATGTTGACGAAGGTGCTCTTACAACACCTGGAAATAACTTGCATGTGCGTGAATTAATCGAGTTTGCCGCCAAAAGACAGGCTCAGGTTGTCATTGTTTGTGCAAAAATAGAAGAAGAGCTCCAGGGGCTTAGCGAAGAAGAGCAGACCGAAATTCTTGGTTCCTATGGAATTAATGAAAGCAGCTTGGTCAGTGTTATCCGCACAGGCTATCAAACCCTTGATCTTGCTGTATATTTCACAGCAGGCGAAAAAGAGGTACGCGCCTGGACCATACCTGTTGGCTGCAAGGCCCCGCAAGCTGCGGGCGTTATTCATACGGATTTTGAGCGCGGTTTCATTCGCGCTGAAGTTATTGGATTTGATGATTATGTTCGCCTCGGTTCCGAATCGGCAGCCCGCTCTGCCGGGGTTCTGCGGGTTGAAGGAAAGGAATATATCGTAAAAGATGGTGATGTTGTTCACTTCCTGTTTAACGTCTAAGGAAGCGCTGATATAATCATTTTTTGGGGTTGCTCCTTTTAATAAGGTGGGTTGGAGGAGCAGAGCTCCTCCAACTAAGAACTTATCCATATGATTAATCAGCGCTTTCCATAAAGAGAGTCCAGCATGACACAGCTTCCCCCCCTTGCTTTTTTGATGCTCGATACCCTTGATCCAACCTATAATCTTGCCATGGAAGAGTATCTCTTCAATCTTGTTGGCGGCAGTGTTCCCGCCATGCCGGCTCTCGGCACGGGCCTTTTTATCCTCTGGCACAATGGGCCGTCCATTATTGTAGGACGCCACCAAAATACTGTGGAAGAGATTAATGAGACCTTTGTACGGCAGCATAATCTTCCTGTGGTACGCCGCCTTACTGGGGGTGGGGCTGTGTATCACGATCCGGGAAATCTCAATTTTTCCTTCCTCGTTCCTGTGGCTAGGGGGCAGGAGCGTCAGTTTGGCTTTGCCGAGCTTTCCGCTCCCATTGTACAAGCTCTACAATCTCTTGGTATTGCTGCGGAATTTTCTCAGAGGAACGACATTACCGTAGATGGGAAAAAGGTTTCCGGTTGCGCCCGCAGGCAAACTGCCACTGCGGTCTTGCAGCACGGCACCTTGCTTGTGGATGTGGATAGAGCCAAGTTGGGCGAAGCCCTTACCGGAGATCCGCAAAAATATCTTTCAAAGGGCATTGCCTCGCACAAGAGCCGCGTGGCCAATCTGCGTGAGTTTTTTACTCCCGGTACCAGTCGGGAAGAGTGCATGCAGGCTATTATTAATGCGTTGCGCCCCATAGCTCCTCCTTTTTTGCTTACAGAAGAGCATCATGCGGCTGCAATGGCATTGCGAGCCAGCCGCTATGCCACATGGGACTGGAATTATGGAGCCTCTCCTCCCTTTTCGGAGCGGCGGCGGCACCGCTTTTCGTGGGGCATGGTGGAGCTGTGCTTGCAGGTAGTGCAAGGACGCATTGAGCAATGTCGTATCTTTGGTGACTTTTTTTCCGATGCGGAAATGACGGATCTGGAAAAAATCTTGACAGGTTCCTTACGCACGCAAGAGGATCTGTCTCAACGCCTTACTAACGTAACCCTTTCTCACTACTTTCCCAGTGCGGAAGAGGCGGAGATACGGAAGTTTTTTCTTGAGTAGCTTTCCTTACCAAAGCCCACTGCACAATGGCCTTTATGTAATATGAAGCCCAATGTACATGAACAGTGGTATGGTAACAATGGAGCAAAGTATGCTGGCGGAAAGAATGGATGCGGCGTATTCCCTGTCCAGCTCGTAGTGACTCGCAAGAAGGGCAAGCGTTGATAATACAGGTAACGAAGCCTGAATGAGGAATACCTGTCGCATCAGGGCAGGCAGAGGCATAAACCAGCATACACCAAGCGTAATGGCAGGAGCGATAATAAAGCGTCCCGCCAAAACCCCCACAAGATCGCGGGTTAGCTTAATATTGCGCAATCCCAGCTCCTGTAGCGCAACGCCCGCAATGATGATTATAAGGGGGGTAGTCATTCCTCCCAGGTATTTTGCTGTTGCCAGCAGGAAGGATGGAACAGGAATACCAAGTAAAACAATAATAATACCAAGTAAAAATCCTATAAAGGGAGGAGAAAAAATTCTTTTACAGGTTCTTTTGCTGATTATTTTTTCCTTTTTTCCTTCTCCCGTGCAGGATATATAATAGTTTCCCAATGTCCAAAAACAAATTGTGCTGGCAAAGTAATACAGAAGTGCGTAGGGAAGTGAGCTTTCTCCAAAGAGCGCAAGGTTCACAGGCAGACCAATGAATATGGTGTTGGAAAAAGTGAATCCAGAGTAAAATAATCCTCGCCGGGCAGGTATGACGCGCAGTAATTTCGCCACCAGAACGCTGACGGCGAAGGTAATGAGTACACTCACCAGAGGAAGCAGGGAGCCGTAAATAATATGCATAAACTGGTCATGGGTGAACGATGTCACCACATTGGAAAAAAGATATGGTGGCAGTGCTACTATAGTGACAAGGCGGGCCAGAAGGATTTGTGATTCTCCCTTAACCCACCCTTTATAAGAAAGAACATACCCAACCACGCCCAGAAGGGAAAAAGACAACACTGCTTCAATGGCTTGAAAAACAAGTGCGAAACTCATGGCGCTCTCTCGGTGTAGACCGTTTTTTTCAAATGAAAGTACAAAATTTTTTGGAAAAAGAAAAAGCTTATAATGCCCTAAAGGTTTTTCTATTCGTGCCGATACGAAGATAAGGGGCTTTGTTCTGCCTACACCTCGCGGCTTGGTTCGCATAATTTTGCGCCGTATACTGGCTGCTGGTGGATGCGAGAACTTTTGCTCTTCTCTTTTTTTATGTAACCCAAGGAGTACGCCATGTCTATTAGTAGCAGTGATGAGGTTAGCAATTTTAAAGCAACCATGACCGCCAAAATTGGCGGTGAGCTCATTTCACAAACATTGGGCTTGATGGACAGCAACAAGTCGGGCGGAAACGCGGTGACACTTCCCGCTTTCATCAATGACTCCACTGAGATGCAAAAATCCGTACTTTCTGCAGCGTACCTTGGCAAAGGCACTGCCATTGATGCGGATTCGTAGGGTAGCGCTACAGGTATGCATGAAATGTCTATGGCAGTTAGCCTGCTGGCTCTTGTTCGTCAGGAGATGGAAAAGTGCGGAGCAAGTCGTCTTGTCAGTGTGACTGTACGCTATGGCGCCCTTGCCAATGTAGTGCCAGAATCACTTGCCATGGCCTTTGAGGTAACTGCACAGGGAACACCGTTTGAGCAGGCTGCCATTATTATGGAAGAAGAGCCGATCTCCCTTGCCTGTGGAGCGTGCCAGAAAACGTTTATGCCCGAAAGTTCAAAGGCCGCGCTTTTTTCTCCCTGCCCTGCCTGCGGAGAAGAGTTTGGGCATACTGTACTTGCAGGAAAATCCCTGTATTTGGCACAGATTGAAGTAGAGTAATCCTGTTGAAACGATTTTATATGCATAAAAATACAAGCCCTGCTGTTGTTCGGGGCTTCTTTTTTATGCGGTTGCATGGATATTACGTGCGTGGCTTGTATGCTTTGAACTCGTCACGACGGTTCTTGCCCCAAGAGGACTCTCCTCCACCTTGTACTGCCGGATGCAGCTTACCAAAGCTGACCATTTCCATTTGTCCGGCTGGAATACCCAGATTGAGCAGGTATTCATAGGCTGCACGAGCCCGGCGTTCACCAAGGGCGAGGTTATATTCTTCTGTTCCGCGTTCGTCACAGTGCCCTTCAATGGTAACGCGCAGTTGAGGATACTGCTTCATGACACCGGCTTTCTGAGAAAGCACATTTTTCGATTCGCCGGTCAGATCAAAACGGTCATACTCAAAATAAAGTACCCCGTTGGTAATTTGGCTGGCAGCGCGTTGCTCTTCAGCGGTCATAACAGCGTCTGCGCTTTCAGGAGTTTCAAGGTCGCCTTTTTTACTGGTACAACCAATGCTGGCAAGCAAGACCATGGTCAGAACCACAAAAAGACTGCGGCGTAAAATTGTCTTCATAATATCCTCCACATGTGACAGTATAAGATGGTAAGAACCAAGAACCCGGTATTTCTCACAACAAGATGGCGCATGGTATCCCTCCTGTTAGTTTTGTCAAGTGGTCCAAAAGGGATTTTAGCAGATGAGACTGACAACTACCCTCTATCTTCACCATGAATTTGAGATTGTTGCACAATGCAACGATCTCTGGCGATTGCACAGCAAGCGCCCGCAAGCGGACAGCGCAGCGTGCCTTTCTTTCGCAATCCGTTTCGGTTGCGAAAGTATGCGGGGAAGAATATGCGTTTAATTTCTTGGGAATCTAGTGTTTTTGCCTTCAAAATGGGATAATTGCGTCCAAATTTCAACTGAGACAGGAAAATAATGGAAGACAAGCCCGCCCAACATACCTTTAAAGCCCGTTTCCGGCTTTAAAGGAAAGGCACGCTGCGCTGTCCGCTTGCGGGCACCTGCTGCGCAGTTGCCAGAGGCCATTGTGCAATGGCCTCAAATTTACTAAGGTAGAGCATTCTGCTTTTTGTCGATTTTTTGCTGCGCTCGCTCAGGTCTTGGCTCTGTAGCTTTGACATTTCCTGCCAGACAGCATACATACCGAAGCGAAACTGTATATTAAGGAGAAAAACGCATGGCAAAACAGCCAGAACCATCCCTTGTCAATTCCCTTCAGTCCGAGGTGGCCCATGAAGCCTCCCCCATGCTGGTATTTTTAGCCCACCATGCGCGTATTATTATTTTTTGCACGGTACTCTTCATTGTAGCTATTATTGCTTATGGATTTTATGGTACCTACAGTCAAAACGCGCTGGAAGTGGAAGAACGAGAGCTTGGACGTATTCTTGTCATGAAAGACAAGGCACAGCGCCTGCAAGCCCTGGAAGCCTATGCTCCCAAAGCCTCCCGCACCATGACCAATCAAGTGCTCTTTGGCATAGCCACAACAGCGCAGGAACTGGCAAACCACCCTACTGCCTATGCGGCATGGGAAAAGCTTCGCTCCATTGACCCAGCCATGAAGGTTCCCGGCACCCTCGGTATGGTGCAGGCCCTGCAAGCTCAGAAAAAGGACAAGGAAGCGCTTGCTCTTTTGGAGGCACTTATCCCCAATCTTTCTGCGGGGAACAGAATTCCAGTACAAACAAAAATTGCTGTTCTTGCTGAAAATATTGGCGACAATGCTCGTGCTGTCAAAGCGTATGAAGCCCTCATTGCAAGCTCTTCCGGACAAGAAAATACAGCCCTGTGGCAGCAAAAAGCCGCAACTCTGCGCCTGACGTTGCAACCTGCGAAATAAAGGAAAAAACATGAGCCATCCCCTGCTAGCTCCGAAAGGGACTACCCACCTTTTACTCGGCAACGAAGCCATTGTGCGTGGCGCACTGGAAGCAGGCATCAACATTGTCACCTGCTACCCTGGAACGCCTTCATCCGAAGTGCCGGATACCTTTCGACGAATTCGTGATTGCAACCGCTTCCGCCTTGAATATTCGGTGAATGAAAAAGTCGCCATGGAAGTAGGAGCAGGCGCTGCCCTCGCGGGTGCCCTGACCCTTGTGACCATGAAGCACGTTGGCGTTAATGTTGCGGCAGACCCACTCCTGACCATGACCTACACCGGCTTGCCCGGCGGCCTTGTCCTGCTTTCCGCGGATGATCCCGGCTGTCACTCCAGCCAGAACGAGCAGGATAACCGCACTTACGCCCGCTTTGCCGGTATGCCCTGCTTTGAGCCGGCCAGTGCGCAAGAAGCCAAGGACATGACCAAAGCCGCCCTCCTCCTTGCGCGGGAAACACAGCAACCCGTCATGCTGCGCACAACAACACGGGTCAACCACCTGCGAGGCCCCGTTCTTTTTGGCGAACTTCCAGAACCTGCCTCCATCATTCCTTTTGTGCGCAACGTCCGGCGCTTTGTTCCCGTTCCTGCCGTTGCCAGAGCACGCCACAAGGCACTCGCCGCCAATCTTGCCGATATTGCCAAGCAATCAGAAGCCTCAGCCTTCACCAAGGAAAGCGGGGCGGGGCGCGTTGGCATTATTGCCTCCGGCATTTGCCGCGCATACCTGCACGACGTTCTGTACAGCAATAACTGGCAAGAAAAGACGCGGGTGCTGGAACTCGGCTTCACCTGGCCTCTGCCTGAAAAACGTATGGAAGCCTTCCTGCGGTCTGTAGACAGCGTGCTGATACTGGAAGAAAATGAGCCCCTTGTAGAAAACGCCGTGCGCGTAATAGCGCAAAAATCCTGCCTTTCCACCGCCATTCACGGAAAAGGCGGCCCCCTCACCATTTTTGGCGAATATTCTACCCTTCTTGTGCACGACGCCCTTGCCCCCCTGCTGGGCAAGGAAATTCCTGCTGTCTGCGGCGCAAGCTGTATGGAATTACCCCAGCGCCCGCCCAATCTCTGTGCGGGCTGCGCGCACCGTTCCGTTTTTTACGCAACGCGCACGCTTTTTGGGGACAATGCCTATTATTCCAGCGACATCGGTTGTTACACACTCGGGCTGCTGCCTCCGCTATCCGCTGCGGATTTTCTTTTCTGCATGGGCTCATCCATCTCGTCCGGCTGCGGTTTTGCCAGAGGTTCAGGCAAGCCTGTGGTAGCCTTTATCGGCGACTCCACCTTTTTCCACTCCGGCCTGACCGGCCTTGTCAACGCTGTTTTTAACCAGCACAACTTACTGGTTGTTATCCTAGATAACGGCACGACAGCAATGACCGGGCATCAGCCAAACCCCGGGGTTCACCCGGATGTGCTTGGCGAGAACTGTACGCATCTTGACATTGAATCCGTAGTCAAGGGTTGCGGCGTAAGCCGTGTTGCCAAGGTTCGCGGATACAATCAAAAATCCATACAGAGCACCCTGCTGGAAATGAAGGATGAAACCGGCGTGCGCGTTCTTATTGTTGAAGAACCATGCGTACTCTTTGCCCGGCGTACCCTGAAAAAGACCCGCCCCCAGGTGGCCCAGGTGGCCACGCAAAACGAGAGCGCTCTGCACTGTTTACAGACGCTGGCCTGCCAAGCCTTTCGCCTTACCCAAAAAGATGGCGAGAGCATCATTTCTATTGATGAAGATCTGTGCGCCGGCTGCATGGTCTGCATGCAGGTTTCGCCCTCATTTAAGGGCAAAAAGAAGGAGGGACTATGAGCCGATTGCGTATATATCTCACCGGAGTGGGTGGGCAAGGTACCCTCACAGCGACAACCCTGCTCTCCCGAATTATCCTTGATGCGGGGCTTCCCGTCGTTTCTGGAGAAATTCACGGCATGGCCCAACGTGGCGGCGTTGTGGAATCCACAGTCCTCATTGGTGGGTGGCAAAGCCCTGGCATTTACCCCGGCGAAGCGGATATCATCCTTGGCTTTGAACCCCTGGAAACCCTGCGCGCTCTCCCCTATCTTGCCCCCGGCGGCGCAATCTTTTCCGCAACAGAATTCATACCGCCGCCCAGCGTTAGCGCAGGTAAAGAATCCTTGCCGCCCTTTGAAGACATCCAGAAAACCATCCTTGCCGCCACAAGCAAGGCGTGGTTCCTGCCCATCCAACCCCTTGGACGACAGGCTGGATCGCAACAAAGCGGTAACAGCGCCATGCTCGGTGCCCTGGCTGCAAGCGGGCTTGCTCCCTTTACCGTCGAAGCCCTGGTAGCGGGTATTCACAAATATCTCGCGCCAAAGCTTGTTCCCGCCAACATTAAGGCCGTCGAACTTGGTGTCAACTTTATGCGAGGATAAACGTGTGTCTTTTTCTGGCAAGAGCATAGCCCTTGCCAGAAGAAGACTCTCAAAAATATTGCCAAATAGCGATTGAAAGGATATGAATTTTAGAGAAGTGGTGAATTTTACCCACTAAGGAACGTCCATGAAACAGCTTTGGTGCCCATGGCGCTTGGCGTATATTATTGGCCCCAAGCCAGACTCCTGTGTTTTTTGTCTTCCCCATACAGAAGATGAAGATGTGGAGCGCCTTGTACTATTTCGAGGTACATGGAATTTTGTTATCATGAACAAATTTCCATACAATAATGGGCATCTTATGGTTACACCCTTCAGACATGTCATGGACATCTGCGATCTTACGCCAGAAGAATCCGCTGAAAATTTTCAACTTCTTCAGGCGAGCGCGTCCATACTGCGCAAACGTTTTTCACCCCAAGGCATCAATATCGGGCTCAATCTTGGCGAAGCTGCCGGAGCGGGTATCAGAGAGCATTTGCATTTCCACCTTGTTCCTCGCTGGAATGGTGATTCATCATTCATGGCCGTTATGGACGAGGTGCGTGTGGTGCCTGAGCATCTCCACAGTACTTATGCCGCGCTTAAACCACTGTTTGACGAACTGAAAGCCGGAAACCGTTTTACCGTAGGAGGCACACCATGCGTTTCATAAAATTCATGTTCCTGTTCGTATTCTTTGTTTTAGGGCTTCTTTTCTTTATCCAGAATGCCCAGCCACTCTCTACCCCGCTCACCCTCAAGCTCAACCTCTTCTATTCCGCCGATGCCAAGGCAGTGGAAGGAGAAAAGACCTCCGCGGAGCTCGCCAACGAAAAACCGACCTGGCAAGCGCGCAGTGTGCCTTTTTATTTTGTCGTCGTGGCTGCCTTTGGTATTGGTATGATTTTTTCGGGTATCTTCTTTTTCCTGAGCCAAACCCGGCTTATCTGTTCTGTCGTCGGGCGGGGGCGGCGCATCAAAATTCTTGACGCAGAGGTAAAGCGCCTGCAAGCAGCCCAGGAAAAACAGAAAGCCGACGCCGCGAAAATGATTGAAACGACTTCCGCTCCTGCCGGCAACCCATAGTCGCGTGTCTTTTCTCGCACGCCTGAAAAAAGCCTGCGCTGTCTTTGGGAAAAAGAGGCCACAGTCTCTTTTGCTTGACGACAGTGCATTAACGCGAGGGCATGACACCGCTGCCGCCGTACGAGAATTGACTCGAGTATTTTCCACAGATCCAAAGGCTGTGGAACTGTCTCTTGCCCTTGGGAATCTTTTTCGGGCGCAGGGGGATCTGGAGCGAGCGGTAAAACTGCGGGAAAATCTGCTGGCTCGCAATGATATTGATGTATCCTTCCGGTGTTCCATTCTTTTTGAGCTGGCCTGCGATTATCGCCGGGCCGGCCTTTTGGATCGAGCTTTGGAAACATATCAGGAGGCTGAGGCTCGCGGCGTTTCCAAGCAGATTATTCAAGGAGAGCTTGCTCAACTGCATGCGGATTCCGGCAATTTTAACGCTGCCGCTCAAAGTTATAACTTTTTGAATAACCCCTTGGCAGAAGCCCACTTTCTTGTGCGACAGGCAGAAGAATGCGCTGTGGCAGGGAATGACATGACAGCCCAACGCTTGCTGAAAAAAGCAACCAGCGTGTATCCTCCTTCCCCGGAGGCATGGCTGGCCCTCGCTTCCATGGCTCTGCTTGGGGGAAACAAAACCCTTACCAAAGAAACCATGCTCAAGGGCCTTGAGCATACCCTTCCATCGGGCCGGCTCTTGCTCCTTGAAGGGCTCCATGCCCTTACCATCGGAAAAAGCAAGCCGGAGCTCCCGCCGGAAGCCTTACAAACCCTTGTTGAGACGCTCACGGCGACCTTCAGCAGTAAAAAGCCAGACCTTTTGCAGTATTACTACGGCGGGTTATTTTTACAGGCAGTCGGCAAACTTGCCGAAGCAGAATCCTGGTACACCAAGGCTCTGGTACTTGAGCCGGAATTTTGGGCAACCCGCTTACATCTCATGGAAATTCTGGCGGCAAAGGAATCGTTATCGCCTCTACTTGCGACACAAGTAGCTTTTTTTGTTAAACAAAAAACTGGCATCAAGCGCTTTTTATGTAATCAGTGCAGCTTGCGGCGCGAGCATATTTTTTACAATTGCCCACGCTGTCACACCTGGCATTCTGTTGATTTTCGCTTTTCTTTACAATGAGCCTTTTACCCGAACCTCCGCACCCTATGACTTCGCCCAACTTACCAAAGCTGACTCCCATGTTTGAGCAGTACCTTGCTATCAAAGCGGAGCATGAAGATGCCCTGCTTTTTTATCGCATGGGCGATTTCTATGAGCTATTCTTTGCAGATGCGGAAACCGCTGCCAGAGAATTGCAAATTACCCTGACCTGCCGCAATCCTTCCGCAGAAAACCCCGTTCCCATGTGCGGCGTTCCTCACCACGCAGCCGAAAATTATATCCGCCAACTGCTTGACAAGGGCTACAAAATTGCAGTCTGCGATCAAATAGAAGACCCTAAAGCTGCGAAAGGACTTGTCAAACGCGCTGTCACCATTGTCCGCACCCCCGGAACTTCTGTGGAAGACGCAAGTCTTTCTGCCAAAGCGCATAACTATCTAGGAGCTCTCTACTGGGACAATGTAAAAGGACGAGGTGGCTTTGCCTGGCTTGAGTACTCCACAGGTGAGTGGGCAGGCCTGTACAGCAAAAAGCAGGAGGAACTCTGGCAGTGGGTGCAAAAAATGCTGCCACGTGAACTTTTACTGCCGGACTTGCCAGCCGAGGTCTTTCGTATTCCCCAAAGTGTCTTTCCAGGAGAAACAACCCCCGTCCGCCTGCCTGTACGCGCCTATTTCGACCTAAAGGGGGCAACCTCCCGTATTTTACAAGCCCAAAAAGTACAGGAACTTGGTGCTGTCGGCCTGCATGATAAGGATGAGCTTGCCTGCGCCTGCGGTGCTATTCTGGCATATTTGACGCAAACGCAAAAACAAGAGCTTGCACACTTGCGCCCCTTTGTTCCCCTCAACCTAGGGCGCCACCTCATCCTCGACGAAATTACCGAGCGAAATCTGGAAATTTTTCGGCGTCTTGACGGGAAAAAAGGCCCAGGCACCCTCTGGCAAGTGCTGGATGAAACCCTCACTCCTATGGGAGGACGGTTGCTGGAAGAGCGCCTGCGCCACCCTTGGCGCGAGCTTGCAGCCATTCAGGAAAGCGCTGATGTGGTCTCTTTTTTATATGAGCGCGAAGAAATGCGCACAGCCCTGCGCACGGCTCTGACCTCTGTATACGATTTGGAGCGCCTTTCAACCCGCATTTTTCTAGGCAGAGCCACTCCACGCGACTTCACTGCCCTACGCCAAAGCCTCACGGCCCTTGATGCAGTTGCCATAGCCCTTGAAACGCCTTTACCGGGCCAATATCCCACCGACGACGACGTACAGAAAAACCATCTGCCTCAAGCGCTCTTTGGTCTATGGCAGCAATGGGATCCCCTCAAGGATCTAGTAACTTTGCTTGAGCGGGCCCTTGTGGATTCCCCGCCCACCCTCATTACGGAAGGGGGGCTTTTTAAGGCCGGATATCATACAGCCCTTGATGAATTACTTGACCTGGTGGAGCATGGTGAAAATCGCCTCCAAGCCCTGCTTGAAAGTGAGCAGGCCGCGCATAATTTACCCAAACTAAAATTGGGCTTCAACCGGGTTTTCGGATATTATTTTGAACTTTCCAAGGCACAATATAAAGAAGTGCCGGAACATTTTATTCGGCGTCAGACCATTGCCAATGGAGAGCGCTTTGTCACCGCCGCCCTCAAAGAGCTTGAGGAAAAAATTACTGAGGCGGGAGAGAAGCGCAAGACCCTGGAATATCAACTTTTTCAGGAAGTTCGAACCTGTGTTTCAACAGCCCGCCCGCGTATTCTGCTCATGGCCAGCCTTCTGGCCGGGATAGATTACTGGCAAAGCCTCGCCGAGACAGCTCGCAAGCGGAGCTGGGTACGGCCAACCCTGCATGAAGGCACTGCCATTACCATAAAGAGTGGACGCCACCCCGTAGTGGAGGCCATGGCCGGCCCCAGCGGATTCATTGCCAACGATCTGCATATGGATGACAAGCGAAGGCTGCTCCTTATTACCGGCCCCAACATGGCGGGAAAATCCACTGTATTACGGCAGGTAGCCCTTATCACTATACTGGCGCAAATTGGTTCCTTTGTGCCTGCCACTTCTGCCGACATCGGTCTTGCGGATCGCATATTCTCCCGCGTAGGTGCTTCAGACAATCTGGCCCAAGGGCAAAGCACCTTTATGGTAGAGATGATGGAGACAGCCCGCATCCTCCGGCAGGCCACCAAACGAAGCCTTGTTATTCTTGATGAAATCGGACGCGGCACCAGCACCTTTGACGGCCTCTCTCTCGCCTGGGCTGTAGTAGAAGACCTCATGACCCGGGCCAGTGGCTCCATTCGCACCCTCTTTGCCACCCACTATCACGAGCTAACGGCTCTGGAAGGACGCCTACCCGGCCTGCACACCATGAATATCGCCATTCGAGAATGGGGAGGAGAAATGATTTTTCTGCGCCGCCTTGTTCCCGGCCCGGCAGACCGTAGTTACGGCATTGAAGTGGCCCGGCTGGCAGGCGTTCCGCAGCCCATAGTGGCACGGGCCAAAAAGATTCTTGCAGCCCTTGAAAAATCTCAGGGGCAAGATGCAAAACAGGCCGCAGCGCACACTGCCAGCCAACTTTTGCCCGGCATTACCCTGCCCTCACCCGAAAAATCGGAAGAGAACGCAGCAACGCTTCTGGCCCCTTTTAAAGAATCCGCCCCGCACCCGCTACTGACAACATTACAAGATATTGATACCAACACCCTTACGCCTTTACAGGCGCTCACCCTCATAACAGAGTGGAAACTTCTCTGGGGAGATACCAACCCATGATCCGATATACTACCCTTTCCCGCAGACGCGCCCTCCTGCTTTTTGCCGTATGTCTCACGTTACTTTTATCAGCCTGTGGTAAAAAAGGACGCCCTGTTCCCAAAGATCCTGCACGAAATTTCACCTGGCAAAGCCTTGAGGCAACACCTTCCGGCAACTGCCTCGCCTTTTCCGGCACCCTCGCTGGCGCTTACTCGAACCTGGAAAGTCTGCGCCTTGAAATAGCGCCTGTTACAGGAGCTGATGATTGCCCCGGCTGCCCCTTCGTTCCCAAGGAAGTAATATCTCTCTCCCGCGATGAAGCAGGGTTTAACCAGGAAAACGGCGGAATCGGATTTTCATACTGCCCCAAACCCGCTCCAGCACACCGCTGGCGGCTGGCAGGCGTGAGCACATTTAATCGCCTGCCGCACAACATTTCTCCTGTTAAAATGACCATTATGGATCAACAAGCTGTGAAGGCCTTCCAATTTTAAAAGGGGCTGAGCCCTTCGTGTAACGATTTTGGAGAGAGATGAAACCCCCTCCAAAACCGTTATCACATTACGTCAAATTTCTTGAGATTATAAAGCATAATACCACATAGATACTACAGGAGCCGTATATGTCTACCCCACTTACCGTTGCAGTTGTTGGCGCCACCGGTGCCGTTGGCCGTGAAATGCTCAACACCCTTGAGAAAAGGCTCTTTCCTGCCACACAGGTCATAGCCCTCGCTTCTGCCCGCTCCGCCGGAACAACTGTTTCCTTTCGCGGCGAAGATTTAGTGGTACAAGAGCTCACGGAAAATTCCTTTACAGGCGTCCATATCGCTCTGTTTTCCGCTGGCGGCGGCACTTCACAAACCTTTGCTCCTCACGCTGTAAAGGCCGGCTGCGTTGTCATTGACAATTCAAGCGCGTGGCGCATGGATGCCCGCTGCCCCCTCGTGGTGCCGGAAGTAAACCCGGAAGCTCTGCAAAAACACCAGGGCATCATTGCCAATCCCAACTGCTCAACCATTCAGATGGTGGTGGCCTTAAAGCCCCTGCATGACGCCGCCGGTATTCGCCGCGTGGTTGTTTCCACCTATCAGGCTGTTTCAGGCACAGGGCAAAAAGCCATTGACGAGCTTGAACTGCAAATTCGGCAAATGTTCAACATGCAAGACCCTGAAATAAATGTTTATCCTTATAGAATTGCCTTTAACTGCCTACCTCAGATTGATACCTTCCTGGACAACGACTACACCAAGGAAGAAATGAAAATGGTGCAGGAAACGGTAAAAATTATGGAAGATCCCTCCATAAAAGTTACCGCCACAGCCGTGCGCGTTCCCGTTTTTTACGGACATTCAGAGTCGCTCAACATTGAATTTACCAAGCCCCTCAGCCCTGTGGATGCCCGTTGCATTCTGGCAAAGGCTCCCGGCATCGCCATTTTTGATAATCCCCAGGAAAAAATTTACCCCATGCCTATTGATGCAGCCGGTGAAGACGAAGTATATGTAGGGAGAATTCGCTTGGATGAAACCCAGCCCAATACCCTCAACATGTGGGTAGTGGCAGACAACATTCGTAAGGGTGCCGCCCTGAACGCAGTGCAGATAGCCGAATGCCTGCTGGAGAGAAAACTGGTATCCGTTCCCAACACCAAAGCTTTTTTATAAAAATCCGTTATACAAAGGATTTATAAAGGATTACCCATGCTTGCCTGCATTGATGAAAAAGAGCACATCCAACGCCTGCTGGCAACTCCTCGTCCTGGGGAAGACGCTATTTTAGCTTTTTACGAGCATCGCATGGGTGCCATTTCCCGCCACCCACGGCTCATGCTGCTTCCCCTGGATGACCATTTAGCCCACCGCGGTGATGGTGTTTTTGAAACAATCAAGTATGTTAGCGGAAAGCTCTACCGGCTGGATGAGCACCTTGCGCGCATGCAAAACTCTGCCAAGGGTATTCAACTTGCCCCCCCCTGCTCATGGGAAGAGCTGCGCTCCACCATCATTGAGGTAGCCGCCGCCGGGCAAGAACCCACCGGGCTCATGCGGGTTCTACTGGGGCGCGGCCCAGGCGGATTTGGCATTGATCCGCAAGAATGCCCCGAAGCCAGCCTCTATGTAGTTTCATACCGTTTTCTTTCCAAGCCGGAAACGTGGTTTACGCAAGGGCTTCGCGGGTTTAAAACAACTATACCCGCCAAACAAGGATACCTTGCCCGCATCAAAAATGCCAATTACCTCCCCAACGTGCTGATGATGCATGAGGCAAGGGAGCACAAGGCCGAAGTCCCCTTCTGCTTTGACGAAGAAGGTTTTTTGGCGGAAAGCGCTGTGGCGAACCTCTGCATTATTGATGCAGAGGGAGCTATGGCGGTTCCACTCTTTACCCATTCCCTCCCCGGAACAACCGTGCGCCGCGCCCTGGAATTACTCAAGGGGCACATTACGCACACCCTGCGCCGCATTACCGAAGCAGAAATCTTCACAGCCAAAGAGGTATTTATGCTCGGCACCGGCCCGGACTGCGTGGCTATTACACAGTACGAAGGCAAAACCATCGGTTCTGGCCGTGAAGGGGCGGTGTGCCACCTTTTGCGCGACCTTATTCGACAGGATATACTGAATCATGGGGAGCCTGTGCCGGGCCTTGTTTAAAAAGATAGTCGTCAGAAAAATACTCATTTACCAATAAGTAACAGCGCATTACAAGAATTTTAATCAGGAACTCCATGCACACAGAACGAATCCACCTTGCAGGCACTCTGTTACAAGAACTTTTTCCATTATGTCGCAGTATTACAGGAGAGGGTAACCGCGAAACACTTCGCATCATTGCGAAACATTTACCGGAATTGCCCCTGACAATACACGAATATCCCACCGGAACTAAGGTATACGACTGGACAATTCCTGACGAGTGGAGCATTCAAGCAGGCTGGATCAAGGACGCCTCCGGTAAGACCCTGCTTGATTTTAGCAAAAATAACGTCCACGTCATGAATTACAGCACTCCTGTTCATGGCTTTTTTACACTGGCGGAGCTTCGCTCGCACCTTTTCATGCGCGAAGATTTTCCTGAAGCAATTCCCTACCGCACAAGCTATTATTCTCGCAATTGGGGATTCTGCCTCAGCAAAAAGCAATTTGACAACGATTTTTCCGCTGTGGATGCAAACTCCCGCTTTGAAGTCTATATTGATTCTGCGCACAAGCCAGGCTCTCTTACTGTAGGAGAAATACTCATTCCCTCCACTTCAAAGAAAGAAATACTTATTTCAACGTATTTCTGCCATCCTTCCCTGGCCAATGACAACCTGAGCGGAACTGTGCTCACCGCCATTCTGGCGCAAGAGCTGCTCAAGCGTAAAAATCGTTATTCGTACCGCATTCTTTTTATCCCCGAAACCATAGGGGCCATTGCCTATCTTGCCCACAACGAGGCTACCATGCAAGCCATAGATGAGGGCTTCGTCGTCACCTGCGTTGCAGGGCAAGGCCCGCACGGCTACAAAGCCGCCTTTGACCCCGCCCACCGCATAAATCGCATCGTGGAAGAAATGTTTGCCGCACGCCACATCACCCCCCTGCGCTACCCCTTCGACCCTCACGGGAGTGACGAACGCCAATACGCAAGCCCGGCTTTTCGCATTAACACCGTTTCCATCTGCAAAGACAAATACTACGAGTACAAAGAGTATCACACCTCCTGCGATACCCTTGACTTCGTAAGCCCAGAAGCTCTTGCCCACACTCTGGACATGCACATGGAGGTCATTGAGCGCCTGGAGCAAGAGGAATTCTATATATCAACCCACCCCTATGGAGAAGTTATGCTTTCTCCACGCGGGCTCTACCCAGATGTGGGAGGAGCTCTGTTACCAGGGCAAAGCGTTGGCGCACAGCTTGACCTCATTCTCTGGCTCCTCTGCCTCTGCGATGGCAAAACGTCCTTGCAAGACATTCGCACCCGCACCGGCCTCCCTCTCGAACAGTTGCAAGGCATGGCCCGCGTTCTAGTAGAAAAAGAACTCCTTCAGCCCCTCACGCTATAAAAAATACACCAGATAAATGGACAAGTACGCACTATGGAACTTAAATTTCAGCTAGACCGCGCCGAAGCCGACGAGCAGTGGGATCGCCTTGTGGAAAATTCTCCCTCCGGTACTGTTTTTTCCACAGCTACCTATCTTAAAGCCTTACCCTGCCGCTGGTCTGTCTATTACTGCCGCCACAAGGAAGAAATTCGCGGAGGCGTTGTTGTTACAGAATCCGCCAATGGTGAACAAGCCGAGCTTCATCCTTTTGCTGTATATGCTGGAGCCATTCTCCCCAAAGGTGCGTTCAAGCAAAATCGTGCCCAAATGTATTCCGAGCAATTCGCCATGCTGGAAGCTGTAGCAACGCTCTTGCCAAGTATTTACAGCCGCATTGAACTGGCGCTTTCACCCGCAGTTACGGACATTCGCCCCTTTCTCTGGTACCGCTACGGCGAAGACGGCCCCCACTACGCCCCAGAGGTGCGCTATACCGCCTATGCCGCCATTAGCGGCCTTGAACCAGGGCAAAATCCCGATGACGCTCCGCTTTTTGCAGAATGCTCCTCCGCTCGCCGACAAGAAGTTCGGTATGGCCGCAAGAAAGGTGTCATCACCGAAGAAACCCAAAAAATCAGCCAGTTTACAGACTATTATGCCTTAACAATGCTACGCCAGGGCATAACCACCGCCCCCGAAACACTGGAAGAGATGCGCATTCTCATAGACGCCCTTGTCAGTGCCGGAAAAGCACGTATGTTTGCGAGCTACACTAAGGACGGAGCCTGCGGCAGTATGGCCGTCATGGCCACAGATACCCGCCGCGCCTACTACCTCTTTGGTGCCAGCGATCCTGCCATGCGCGATAGCCACTGCGGTTCAACCGTCATCTGGGACGCCTTCTGTGCCCTCGCCAAAGCTGGAGTAACTGAGGTTGATATGGAAGGCATAAACAGCCCCCAGCGAGGCTGGTTCAAGCTTAGCTACGGAGCCGCCATGGCAACATATTATGAGCTAAGTCTCAAATAGAGGCCATTGCACAATGGCCTCTGGCGGATGCGCCAGCAGACGCCCGCAAGCGAGCAGCACAGCGCGCCTTTCTTTTAAAGCCCGTTTGGGCTTTAAAAGTATGTTAAAAGAGTATATCTTTTGTTACTCTCCGCTTTCTGGTAAAATTTAGACGCAATTATCTCACCTTAAGGCCATTATGCAGTGGCCCCAAATAAAAGGAGTCCCTCAATAATGTTTTCTTTTTTTTCCGGACTATTTTTGTCCAAAGCCCCCATGCAGGGCCTTCTTGAACATTATGAGCAGATTTCAAAAGGCATGCAGTTAATTGAAGATTCTATGGAGTGCTACATCTCGGACGGCGAAGGAACCGCCTGCATGGAATTTCCCGCTCTTTTGCAAGAGCTGCATACCGTTGAGGAGCATGCCGATACCATTAAGCGGTACATTCGCAATCACTTGCCACCCCGCTTTCTTTTTCCTGTTGATAGGCAAATATTTTTTACATATACCCGTGCGCAAGATTCCATCTTGAATGCCGGCCTTGAGAGCTTGCAATGGCTTGCCATACGAGATGTGGTTGTTCCAGAAATTTTTCAGCGCGACCTCGTATTTTTGCTGGCTGGGGTTGCTAAAACAGTACAACTCCTCCACCCCGCGCTTGAAGGCACTGTGGCTGTCATCAATGGCGAACACAAAGACCGCGCCTCCATCAAGCCCAAATGCAGAGCCGTCCGCACACAACATAAAATTGTTACAACCATGAAGCATGAGGCTGTTTCACGCATCTATCGTGCTTCTATTGACTTTAAAGATATTTATCAGCTCATCCGCTTTACAGAGCGCCTGCATAACATGAGTGACAACGCCAGCGGTTGCGCAGATATTTTGCGAGTAATGATTGCGGATTAAAGCAATTTTACTTTGAAATTACTTGGCAGACATAAAAGAGCGTGTGGCAAGAGCAAGGAAAATGGTTTTTTTGCGGAGGGAGTGGACTCTTATGTCCTCGACCCAGAGCAAAAAAGGCATTTGACGCAGCTATTG
>JAVBJS010000052.1:0-23827 GCA_031546885.1 Desulfovibrio sp. | reverse complement strand
TGGATAAAATGGTACGCCCTTTTATCCAGTGGAGCTAAAAGAAAAGGCACGCTGCGCTGTTCGCTGGCGGGCACCTGCTCCGCAGTTGCCGAGGCCATTGTGCAATGGCCTCATGTCACAAAAGACATATTTTGAGACTATTTCATTACTCCATTGCTTTAAGAAAAAATTGGCTATGCTGTGCAAAGAGTTTTTGGGGAGACTTCACTTTCCCAAAAACGAAGCCGCAGTATTTTTCTCACCATCTGGCCGTACCTTTCTAAAGGTCATGCGATGAAGGCGGCAGGCTCCGTGACGTTCAAGAGCTGTAAGATGCACTTTTGCCCCATAGCCCTTATGGCTCTGAAAACCGTACACCGGAAAGCGCGTATGAAACTGAATCATCAGAGCATCCCGCGTTGTCTTGGCAAGAATGGAAGCAGCGGCAATGGCGGCGACCTTGGCATCCCCACCCACAACAGCCTGTTGTTTTGGCAGCACCCGCTGGCTACACGCCTGCCACGCAGCCAATGGAATACAATACGGGCCGTCAATAGAGAGCGGCCACACAGAGTGTGCGGTAGGGACAGGAGCCTTGGCAAGGCTCTTTTGCATACGGAGGTACAAGGCCTGGGTGGCACGACTCATAGCGCGAAAGGTTGCCTGCAAAATATTGATGCGATCAATTTCACGAGGCCACGACAAGCCAATTCCAAAAATACAGTGCCGCACAATCTGTGCGCGCAATATCTCTCGCTTTTGCGGGGACAATTTTTTTGAATCATTCAGGCCCGGCAACAAGGCAGCGTCAAAGTGAGGAGGAAAAAAGACCGCTCCTGCCACAACAGGCCCGGCAAGGCAACCGCGCCCTGCCTCATCTATTCCAATAAGCGAATGCTGAAATTCCAGCTTAACGATGTGCTGCTTCATACTATTCCAGATTTTACCCAGCACAATGTGGCCCGTGGATTTTTTTTCCCACGGGCCACACAAAAAACAGAGTGTTTTCTTACTAAAAGTTATTCTTGGGACGAATACGGGCAGCCTTCCCTTTAAGCTTACGCAGGTAATACAGACGGCTACGACGCACGCGGCCTTCCGTAACCATTTCTACGCGCTCAATAAAAGGCGAATGCAAGGGGAATACACGCTCAACACCAACGCCATCGGAAACCTTACGAACTGTGAAAGTTGCGCAGGTTGTTCCCCGGTGCAAGCGGATGACGTTGCCCTGGAAAACCTGAATACGTTCCTTTTCACCTTCGACAATGCGCATGTGTACCTTAATGTTATCGCCCGCTTTAAAAGAGGGCAAGTCCATGCGCAGGTGTTCCTGCTCAATTTTTTGAATGATGTTCACAGTTCTTCTCCCTTATTCCATTTATAATTCAGTGGTATAGTAATTTTCCAAATGACGGACTAATGCCAGTCACCAAGAATGCGATCAAATATAATGGCAGCAGCAGCACGCACCGAAAGGTGATTATACCCGCCATGCCAGCGCAATGGTGGCGCAAAAGCATGACACTCCAACTCTGGAGCAAGGCCGTGCCCCGTTCCAAACAATAAAAGCACCGGCTGATGACGCAAAACTTCGCGCAAAGCCTGAAATCCTTTTACCAGCGAAGCCTCAGGTCGAGCAGAGGTCCCCACAATCATAGGCATCTGCCCGGTGCGCGTATAAATATCCTGCACCGCATCATCCACACAGGCCACCCCCCCAACCAGGGAAAGCGCCTCATCCCGGCAGGGGTTACTCAACTTGCCAGCTCCTTGCGTCCAGTGAGCAAGTATCTCTGAAAGCAGGCGGCGCTGGTCTTCCAGCGGAGTGACGACATAGTATCGACCCAAGCCGTATGTGCATGAACTGCGAGCTATATCGTGAATGTCAAGATTTGTCAAAGAAACAGCGACAGAATTTTTCTGTTTATCTAAAACAGGATAATGAACAAGGCCGCAGTAAAGATTTCTACCAACACGACACCGCGACATTTGCTGTAACTCTTCCCTGTCTTCAGGCAAAAGAGGAGCCTCGCTCAATAATTCCGGCCGATTTTCAAAGGTAACACGGCACGAGGCCGCCCGCCGCCAAGCCGTTATGTGCGCGTGGTTTCCCTCGCGCAGCACCGTCGGTACCGCCAGCCCATTAAAAACTTCCGGCCGAGTATAGTGAGGATACTCCAACAGCCCATGAGAAAAACTCTCGTCATCCCCAGAGGATTCATGTCCCATGAAACCCGGCAAGAGTCGGCCAACCGCCTCTACCAGACACAGCGCCGCGACCTCGCCTCCATTCAGAACAAAATCCCCCACAGAAACGCATTCCACAGGGAAAAGTTCCTCAACGCGAGCATCCATGCCCTCATAGCGCCCGCAAATAATGGTGAGTCTTTCCGCTTCAGCAAGTTCTCGCGCCAAAGCCTGAGTGAGAGGGCGCCCCTTGGGAGAAACAAAAATGAGCCGTCCCGGCGCCTGGACAGGCGGTACTGGCATTGATTGTGCCGGCTGAGTCGCACGCGACACTGCCTGCGCTGACGGATCGCATCCCGGTGCGTGAGCCTTTACTTCGCATACTGAGGAATCAGCTACTGCACACGGCGAATGAACGGCAACTTCCGTCGTATTCACCTCTGCCGAAACAGGGCTGCGAGGGGCAAAGCCCAAACCTTGCAAGGCCGCAGAAATAGGGCCAGGCAACATAACCATGCCGGGGCCGCCTCCATAGGGGCGATCATCTGCGCAATGGTGCTTGTCTGTAGCATAATCTCGCGGATTTACAAGGGAAACATCAATTATGCCAGCCGCTTGCGCACGCTGCAAGAGCCCGCAATGCAACGGACTTTCAAAAAATTCTGGAAAAAGAGTAACAATGGCTATGCGCATGAGTGGCTCAAAACACCTTAAGTGCAATAGAGTTCAAGCAATCCCGGAGGAGGCGCTATGCGTGCAAACCCTTCGTCCAGGTTAATTTCAAGGACAAATTCCGGCACGGCGGGAAAAAGAATTTCCTTTCCCTGCGGCGTGGTAATCGTCCAAAGCTCTTGCCCTGCCGGAGTATCCACCTGGGTAATCACCCCAAGCTCATATGCTCCATGCGGTTCCTGCACCAAAATACGCAGCTCAGGCAATTCATTTAAATAAATATCGTCGTCAGCACCTTTCAGCTTGTCATGCGGCACAAGTACTGTGTAACGGCGCAAAAGTTCTGCTTCCGTGCGTGTTGTCACCCCGGAAAAAGCCACAAGAAGCGCTCCGTGATGCGTTCGAAAGCTGACTACCTTCATGGGACGAGGAGCAGCATCACTGCCTGATTGCAAAAAAACTTCTCCCCGTAGCAGATCAGGCGAGCTGATTTCAGACATCAGCACAACCTCGCCGCGAATGCCATGAGCTCTGGCAATATATCCTATAGAAATGAGGCGCATGAAAAGCCCTTATGGAATGAGAACAATGTGGCTATTGTTCCTATTCTTCCTCGCAGATGAAGTATAAAACACAAAAGACGCACAGGCCGGATCTCACAGGGTACCTCGTGAACAGCCTTGAGCTATTCCAGAATTTCCAGCACAGACCGCTTTTTGAGCTTTGTGGACGCGGCTCCCAAAAGAGTGCGGATAGCTCTGGCTGTGCGCCCCTGCTTTCCAATAACCTTACCGAGATCGTCTTTAGCAACGCGGAGCTCATACACAACAGACTGCTCACCACCAATCTCTGCCACCTGAACTTCATCAGGCGTATCTACCAACGATTTTGCAATAAATTCAACCAGATCTTTCAGCATAAGATGCCTCGCAGATTCAAAGAGAGACTGTTGCAACCTCTAAAGACCGTTAGAAACCGTCTTAAAGAGCGCGTTGCTTGGCCTTGCACAAAAAAGAAAGCCGGTCGGCACACCCGCACCGGCTTTTCTTGCACCGCGTGTTACAGCTTCAGACAAAACATCAGTATGTTCTCTCTAAGGCCAAGTTTATTTGCTGTTTTTTTTCAGCAAATTCCTCACGGTGTCAGAGGCTTCAGCGCCCAAATCCAGCCATTTTTGAACCTTTTGAGCATCAATTTCCACCTTGGCAGGATTTACCATGGGGTTATAATAGCCCAAAAATTCCAGCGGTCTACCGTCACGACGGGTTGTCGAATTGATAGCCACAATGTGATAAAAAGGACGTTTTTTGCAACCTGTGCGAGTCAAGCGTAATTTTACAGCCATGTGATTTTCTCCCTGTATCCTGAATTGTAAAGTGTGTTTATTAAAAGCGCAAGCGCCAGATACCCAAAAAAAGGGCACCGCATCTTATTAGTTGAAGCCAAATCCGATGAAATCGCTGCATTAATCAGAATAAACGGGGTTCTGCCCCGCTCCCCCTTAGGGGAAATCGTTTCCCCCAGCTCCCTCCAATCTGTATCACGCTGAAACAATGAGGGATTTTCAAGGGCCTCAGGCCCTTTAGCCGCTGGAGGCGCATTCTTAGGCTTACATCATTATCAGTGGCAGCGTCCTTATATTGATCTAATGACGCTTTTTCTTGCGCTGCCGCTCCGCCTTTCTTTTTTGACGCAACTTCTTCTGCTCATCATCAGACAAGCCTCCGCCAAATTCCGGCATATCCGCCCCTGGCCCGCCAAAACCAGGCATTCCGGGCATTCCGGGCATTCCGCCCATTCCGCCCATTCCGGGCATTCCGCCCATTCCGGGCAAACTACCCATACCTGGCATCCCTCCAGGTGGCAGCGCCCCGGCAGCGCCCCCCGCACCACCAAACATCTTCGGCAGTTTTGGCATGCGCATGTTGCCAAGGCCTTTGGGCATTTTTCCGCCGCCGCCCGTCAGTTTTTTCATCATGTCTTTCATGCCTTCAAACTGCTTGAGCAACTGATTCACCTGCGCGACAGTTGTTCCGCTTCCTTTGGCAATGCGCTGCTTGCGACTGGGATTAATAATACGCGGATTACGTCTCTCCGCCTTGGTCATTGAATTAATAATGGCCTCAGAGCGAGCCATCTCACGCTCCGGCACCGACATATCACCAAGCTTTTGACGTAATGCGCCCATTCCCGGAATAAGTTTCAGCAATCCTTCAAGGGATCCAAGCTGTTTCATCCGCCGCATTTGCGTACGAAAATCTTCAAAATCGAATTCTGCTTTCTGAAATTTACGGGCAAGCTCTTCCGCTTCCTCCGCTTCAATATTGGCCTGCGCCTTTTCAATGAGGGTGAGCATATCACCCATGCCAAGAATGCGCCCGGCAATACGATCAGGATAGAAAGGCTCAAGCTCGGTAATTTTTTCACCGACCCCGACAAATTTTACGCTTTGCCCCGTAACGGACTTAATGGAAAGCGCCGCGCCGCCACGGGCATCGCCATCCATTTTGGTAAGCACAACACCGGTAATGGCCAGCGTTTTATGAAAGGCCTCCGCCACAGTGACAGCATCCTGCCCCGTCATGGCATCCGCCACAAAAAGAATTTCCGCCGGCTGCACACGGGCCTTGATGGTCACAAGCTCCTGCATCAGCACTTCATCAATATGCAAGCGTCCGGCAGTATCAAGCAGGACAACATCGCACCCCTGCGCCACAGCCTGCTCAACAGCCGCGGCGGCAATATCCGCCGGTTTCATGAGCGTGGTGGAAGCGTAGCAAGGCATTTCAAGCTGCCGTGCCAGGGTGGTGAGCTGTTCAATGGCGGCAGGCCGATATACGTCTGCCGGAACAAGGTACGGTTTTTTACCTTGAGCACGAAGCCAATGCGCAAGCTTTCCCGTGGAAGTGGTTTTTCCCGAACCTTGCAATCCCACCATCATAATGCAGTGCGGCGCTTTCCCGGAAAGCTGCAAACCAGAACTCTCACCCCCCAAAAGGGTGATGAGCTCATCATACACAATCTTAATAACCTGCTGGGCAGGATCAAGATTCTTTGCCACCTCAATACCAAGGCAGCCCTGACGCACCCGCTCTATGAAATCTTTGACAACCTTAAAGTTGACATCCGCTTCCAAAAGGGCAAGCCGAACTTCACGCAAGCCCTCTTGAATGTTGGATTCATCAAGCTGAGTGCGGCCTGCAAATTTGCGAAAAACGCCACTTAACCTGTCTGAAAGGCTCTCAAACATATAGTACCCTCAACAAATATATATCACGGGAAAAGAGACTGGTCGTTACGTCAATTCAAAATGGAAGTCAAGATAATGCTGACAAGCCAAGCGGGAGGGGAAAAGAAGAACGAAAGGAAAAAAGACTACACAAGCCTGTTAAAAATAAGCTTGTATAGGGAGCGCATCCGCAAAGAAAGCTTAAGGCGCAAGCGATCCGTATCGTTAGCGCGAAGGGCAAAGACCTCTGCAAAATACTGCGCCACGGGGAGGAAGTCGGTGTCTTTTTTGGCCAGCAGCAGATCAACGTAAATGTTCAATCGCGTATTTAAACGCTGCGCTTCAACAGATTGCGCTGCCAAGAGAGGGGCGGTAGCACGAAATTGCTCAAAAAATACCTGAGCGTTATTGGGAAAAGACCTATGCAGGGCAATGCCCCACAAGGCAATAGTGAGAGCAGTGAACTCGCGCAAGGCCTTCTTGCGCTTTCGAAACTGAAAACGCCCAACCCCCACCTCCACAAGCTCCGCCTTAAAATCAAGCGTATCCAGTAAGGCCTGGAAATTCTGAATGATTTCTTCCGCCTCATAACTGGCAACAGTCACCCGGCGAAGCGTTTCGCCCGGTAAATCGAGGGGGCTTTCAGAAGTACGCAACGAGTATCTCATAGATTCATGCTAGTTAGCAGGGAAATCTATTTTGAGCAAGAAAAAATTTTAAAAAACAGAAAGAATGCTAACTCTTTCCAAAGATTGAAAAACCATTGCGCATGCGTCGCTTTTTCTTTACGCTTTTCAATCCCTTGAGGTTCCCTCATCTGCATGTGCCATACGAGCCAATAACCCTTGCAACAATCAATCTCCAGCACCCGCACCTTCAAGGAGCATATGTCCTTTCCCAACGGTCTGTTCCAGCCCCCAGGAAGCTTTCGATTTTCTGCAGACGCCCTGCACCTGGCAAACTTTCTCCAGCCAACTTCCAAAGAACGGTTCCTGGCGGATTTAGGCACCGGCTGCGGAATTGTCGGCATTGCAGCTCTTTTGCAGCATTTACACCTTACTGTTGTGGGACTGGAGCGCGAAAAAGTGCTCTGTGATGCAGCGCATCGCAATGCTCACGCCTTTGGTGTTGGATCTCGGTTTTTTTCAGCGCACTGCGATCTCGCCCACATCAGCACAATAAAAACGCCATTGCCTGACGTAAATGGTGAGCCCACCCCTGTGCAGGCGGGGGCATTTGATATTGTTTTGGCCAACCCTCCGTATTACAAGGAAGAACAGGGGCGGCGACCGCAATCCGCATTGCGCCGCAGTGCGCTTTTTGACGATACCGCGCTGCATATTTTCTGTCGGGCAGCCGCTCTTTTGCTCAAACCTAAAGGCCGGTTCGGGATTATTTTCCCCGCCGCCCGCCTCCCCGAATTATTCAGCACCCTGAGTGAACACACGCTGGCCCCCCGTCGACTGCGCTCCATTCATACCCGCGTAGACAAAGCCGCTGCCACAGTTCTTGTAGAGGCGCGAAAAGGAGTTAAACCAGACCTGCGTATTGAGCCGCCGTTATATTATTTGGATAACAGCTTCACGGTGTAATGCCCAGCTTACGCATGCGGTGCTGTAAGGTGGAGCGGGGCATGCCAAGCACTGCGGCCGCGCCTGTGGGCCCTGCAATGATTCCGTCTGTTTGCTGTAACACTGTCAGAATGTGTTGCCGCTCCATGTCCGCAAGGGTCATGCTGCCAGTGGGTTTGCCTCTCTTCTCACCTTCTCTTATGTCACTCAGCAAGCCAGGTATGCTGCCCGTTTCGCCGGTGGCCTTATGTTCCATGGCGCTACCGGGCTGCACAAGGTTACGCGAGATCTCCAGAACGGCTTCTACCTCCCGAAGGGTAACCTGCCTGTGCATACTATTGTGAATTATCAAGCGATTAATGAGGTTACGCAGCTCACGTACATTGCCCGGCCAGTGATATTCACGCAAAGGAGCAAGCAGGGTGGGGGTGAAGGCAAAGGGGGGTAGCTCCAACTGCCTGGCAGCTTGCGCTGACAATGAGGCAACCAGAAGGGGAATGTCTTCGCGCCGCTCCCGTAAAGGAGGGAGCTCGATGGTGCAAGGAGAGAGACGATAAAAAAGGTCTGGCCGCAGGGTGCCACGCTTGAGCGCATCGCCGAGATGTACGTTGGTAGCAGCAATGATGCGCACATCCACTGCCAGGGGTACGCTTTCCCCCACCCGCTCAAAGCTGGCGTCTTCCAGTACTTGCAGCAGCTTACTTTGCATCTCTGGCGTCAACTCCGCTATTTCATCCAGAAAGAGTGTTCCCCCATGTGCCAGCTCAAAACGCCCGACACGCTTGTTTGCCGCACCAGTAAATGCACCTTTAGCATGACCAAAAAGCTCACTTTCAAAGAGGGTTTGGGCCAGCGCCGGGCAGTTCACCTTCACAAAGTGGCCCCCTTTACGCTGACTGCGCCGGTGGATTGACTGAGCAATCAGGCTTTTACCCGTACCTGTTTCACCCAACAAGAGCACCGGCAGATTCAACTTGGCAACAGCGTCGAGCTTGCGCATGACTTCGCGCATAGGTTCACTGTGACAGATAATGGAATCATCCGTAGATTCTAAAAATAACGGCTGCACTTGCAACTGAGATTCATTGTAACGGAAGCGCTCAAGAGACAGAATGGCCCCCAGACATACCGCGATAATGGGGCTCAGCTCCAGCAAAAAGGAAGTAAGCTCATAGATCTCATCTGGCTTTTCCATAAAAGAGCAGTGCAGGGTAGCTATGATCTCATTATCGAGAATGAGAGGAAAGGCCATGGTGGCCTTTAAACCGGCCTCAGCAATGGGATGCACTGATGATTCAGAAAAATGCTGCGCAAAATCTGTAATAATTACCGGCTTGCGTGTGTTTATAACATGGCCTGCCACTGTGCTGGCGACTTCTGCCGGCCGCACAGGAGAAAGGGTGCTCACCACAGTGCCTTCCGCCGCTGTGAAATAGGTAAGCATTTCGCCGTGATGATCGTAAAGATTGATACACAACCGGTCAAAAGGAACATATTCCTGCAAAAGACGCGAAAGCGTGCCGAAAAACAATTTGCGGCTGGCCCGCGTGGTAAGAGAGTTTACAAGTTTTTTCCCCAAATCACCCGCCTGTGGACTCAGTGTCTCTATTGCCACAAATGTACCCTTTCTCTGCTTTTAAAAGTTATTTCTGCACCCTTGCGTTGTGCCCATATAATGCCAATATATGGGCATCATGTCTATATATGGGAAGGGCAACTCTTCGCGAAAACTTCATAAAAGAATAAAATCGCAAGCGAGACAGGAATTTAAAAAACTCTCAAGCCTCTGGAATGCTCTTTGCAACCTCGTGAAGGCGAACACGGCAGCGGGTACCAACTGCTGTGGGGCGCAATCTTTTTCAAGGTATTCTCCTATGAAAAAGAGAAGGAAACATAGGATTTTTATTATCAGGAAAAGACTAATGTAATCGAGTTTTGGGGGTTCGTGTAGAGTCTGTGTCTGCACCCCAAGCCTCACTGGGAGAAATGATTTTTCCCAGCCCCCCAATCTGTATGGCTCTGAAATAGCGAAGGTTTGCAAAGGGGATAACCCCCTGTAGCTTGTGGGGCTTGGGGATGCGGCCCATCTTGGTGTGAGGCAATCTTTACGGTGACAGGAAAAAGTGCCGGCAGGAAAGCTGACGCAACGCTCTTTTATGTCTCAGCAAAAGAATAATTGGCTGATTATATTAGTGTTTTCTCAAGTTATCCGGATAAAACTTTGTCGGCAAACAGATAGCCCATATTTGGGCATCTTGTTATACGCCGGAAACACATGAGCTGAGTTTCTCAGCGCATGACAACACTTTGATTCAGGAGCACATATGTCCATTGATTTCGTAGTCCACGAAGAAGCCGACGGGGTTGGCGTAGTGGTGGTCGAAGGGCTCAAGGCCGGAACAGATTGCACCGGCTGGATTATGCATGAAAACAAAACCATTCAGTTTAAAATTCTCAGCGACATTCCCATCGGTCACAAGGTTGCCCTGAAGGATTTTGCTGTGGGCGACACGGTTATGAAGTACAATACCGATATCGGCAAGGTTGTCGCGCTTATCAAGAAAGGCGAGCACCTGCACGTTCACAATGTTAAGACCAAGAGGTGGTAAGAGTCATGCAAAAAACATTTATGGGCTACCGCCGCGAAAATGGCCGCGTGGGCATTCGTAACCACGTTATTATCCTTCCCCTTGACGACCTTTCCAACGCCGCCTGTGAGGCTGTCGCCAATAACGTAAAAGGCACCATGGCCCTGCCTCACGCTTACGGCCGCCTTCAGTTTGGTGACGATCTCGACCTGCATTTCCGCACTCTTATCGGCACCGGCTGCAACCCTAACGTCGCAGCAGTTGTTGTTATCGGTATTGAGCCAGTATGGACACAGCGCATTGTGGACGGCATTGCCAAGACAGGCAAGCCTGTTGCCGGGTTTGCCATTGAAAAGCACGGCGACCTGAATACCATCTGCGAAGCTTCCCGCAAGGCCAAAGAATTCGTACATTTTGCTACGGAACTGCCCCGCGTTGAGTGTAAGGTGAACGAACTGTGGGTTTCCACCAAGTGCGGCGAATCTGACACTACTTCCGGCATTGCAGGCAACCCCACTGTGGGCAACGCTTTCGACAAGCTGTGGGAAGCTGGCGCTACCACCCTTTTTGGTGAAACCACAGAAATCACTGGTGGGGAGCATCTGGTACTGGCTCGCTGCGCTAACGATGCTGTGCGCGCCAAGTTCAAGTTCTTCTTTGACCGTTACGCCAAAGTGGTGGACGATCATAAAACAGACGACCTTTGCGACTCTCAGCCAACCAAGGGTAATATTGAAGGCGGCCTTACCACCATTGAAGAAAAGGCCCTCGGTAACATTCAGAAGATTGGCCGTAAGGCTCCTGTTATCGGCTGCCTTGATAAAGCGGAAGCACCCACCGGCCCTGGCTTGTGGTTCATGGATTCTTCTTCCGCTGCTGCTGAAATGGTTACCTTGTGCGGTGCCGCCGGCTTTGTGGCTCACTTTTTCCCCACGGGCCAGGGCAACATCATCGGCAACCCCATTGTTCCAGTAATCAAACTCTCTGCTAACCCCCGCACTGTGCGCACCATGGGCGAGCATATTGATGTAGACGTTTCCGGTGTGCTGCGCAAAGAAATTGACATGGATCAGGCTGGCGACAAATTGCTTGAAATGCTCTTCAGCACCTGCAACGGCCGTAACACCGCCGCTGAAGTGCTCGGCCATCGTGAATTTGTTATGACTCGTTTGTACGAAAGTGCTTAGTATATATTAGTGTAGTGAGCTATTTGAGTATTGATTCTTTGGAGGGGCTCTGTGCCCCTCCAAATTTCCCCGTCAAAAGGGGAGGTTCCCCCTTTGGAAGCCTTAATTGAGATCGTTGCACAATGCAACGATCTCTGGCGATTGCGTAGCAAACGCCCGCAAGCGGACAGTACAGCGTGCCTTTCTTTCGCAATCCGCTCCGGTTGCGAAAGCATGTTAGAAAATTATGTCTTATTTTTCAGATGGATAAAACGGTACACCATTTTATCCAATGGAGCTAAAAGAAAAGACACGCTGCGCTGTTCGCTTGCGGGCACCTGCTCTGCAGTTGCCGAGGCCATTGTGCAATGGCCTCTAATTATGTGTATCGATACATATATGGGCATAAGGGAGTTTTTTTTAGCGACACGCGACGCGGGGGTTTCCATACACTCCCATCCCGATATCGGGCAATTTTTTGATTCATGAGGATTTCTATGCAGACACCCTTTTATAAGACGCTTTATTTTAAAGTACTGCTTGGCATTGTCCTTGGCGTCGTCGTCGGGGCCATAGACGCCAAATTTGCGGTTCAATTAAAGCCGCTTGGCGATGCCTTTATCAATTTGATTAAAATGGTTATTACCCCTGTTATTTTTTGTACTGTTTCTGTCGGCATTGCCAGTATGGAAAATCTTAAGGCTGTTGGGCGAGTGGGCGGTAAAACCCTGCTCTACTTTGAAATAGTAACAACCCTGGCCCTTATTATCGGCATGGTCGTAGTAAACGTAGTACAACCTGGAGCCGGTATTAATGCCGACCCCAGCACGCTGGATGTTGCCTCACTAGACACCTACAGCAAGCAAGCCCAGTCCATGACGACTGTTCAGTTTCTCATGGGCATTATCCCCAAAAGTGTTGTGGGAGCTTTTGCGGAAGGAAACCTTTTACAGGTACTGCTTTTTTCCGTTCTTTTTGGAGTAAGCGTTTCAGCAATGGGAGAGAAAGGAAAACCTGTTCTCGCCACCCTTGAGCGTTTCAGCCGTGCCCTGCTCGGCGTTGTAAACATAGTAATGAAGCTTGCCCCTGTGGGAGCCTTTGGCGCTATTGCCTTTACCATTGGGAAATACGGCATTGGCGCTCTTATTCACCTTGGCAAGCTTGCCGGCTGTCTCTATGCGACCAGCGGCTTGTTTGTCTTTGTTGTTCTTGGTACTATTTGCAAAATGTCTGGCCTGAATCTTTGGAAATTGCTTTGCTACATCAAGGAAGAAATATTCATTACCCTTGGTACTGCAACGACAGAAGCTGTGCTGCCCCGCATGATGGAAAAGCTTGAAGCCCTCGGATGCAAAAAGTCGGTTGTCGGCCTTGTGCTGCCCACCGGATATTCTTTTAACCTCGACGGCGCAGCTATTTATTTGACCATGGCAGCCTTGTTCATCGCGCAGGCCATGAATATCGACCTTACCATTGAGCACCAAATTGGTCTGCTCGTTATTTTGCTGCTTACCTCCAAGGGAGGAGCAGGCGTTGCAGGAGCGGCCCTTATCGCCCTTGCCGCTACCCTTTCCGCTACCAATATCATTCCTGTGGCAGGAATGGCGCTTGTTATCGGTATTGACCGCATTCTCAACGAAGCACGCGCTGTTGTGAATCTTATCGGCAATGCTGTCGCTACCATCGCCATTGCACGCTGGGAAGGCGCTCTTGACCTTGACCGCGCCAAAGCAATACTTGATGGCAAAATATCTGCTGAAGATTGTCTTGAACAAGGTGTTGCCGCCGAAGATATGGCGACTGAATGCCCAAGAACAGTTTAGCGCAATTTACAAATGCACTAGTTTACGAATGATATACGCCTCCGGCTTCCAAAGGGATTGAATCTCTTTGGAAGCCCCATTTCGAAGACATCACTGAATGAGGCCATTGCAGAATGGCCTCATTCAGTATTTTTACCTTCAAGATGAAATAATTGCGTCCAAATTTTACTCGGAACCGGAAAGTAGGGGCCATTGCACAATACACCGAACTTGACTGGAGATTTACCCAAATTACCTGCACAGCAGACTCAATAAAAGGACTGGTTTTTTCTCTTTTTTTTAGTTACTATATAAAGATATTTAGTGGAAGTTGGCAAAGAATATATATTTTGCAGGGGCTCAAGGGCATGCTGTTGAGTGCAACCTGCTGTCCCGCAAGGTATGCTTCCGGTTGTTATGCCGATACGATTTTATTATTGCATAATGAAGCCGTTAGAAGATATGTGTTCCACACGCAACAGAAGCACTATAAAGAATAACGACATACCTTGCGGGCTGCGAAGCAAATGCACAATGATTGTAACTTCAATTGCTCTGCATATTTCATAGGCCACGTTGTAGAACTGAGGCAAACGGCATGACGCTGAAAGAATGCTACAAAGCCCTTGAGCTTGCAGATGGTGCCACGCTCTCGGAAGTCAAACGAGCTTATCGCAAGCTCGCCTTCGCCCTGCACCCAGATCTTAATCCGGATGTGCCGGACGCTTCCCGCCGCTTTCAAATACTGAACGAAGCCTATGTCAAGTTGAGTCAGTCTCCCCTTGTTGCAGGTACAACGCGGCAACAAGGCCCCGGCTCGGATGACCCCGCCGATCCTCGCGCCCGCGAAGAAGCCCGCAAGGCCTATCAAAAAGCCAGCGCCGGACAGAAGCCTTCCGGCCCCAAAAAAGAAGCCGCAACTGACGGTGAATTCCTTAAAGATATTTTAAATGATCCCTTCGCACGGCGTGTTTTTGAAGATATCTACAGCCATATTCGGCATGAAACGCGCACCCAGAGTTCCGCTCGCCCCACAGCCTCTCCCCGGCCGCAAGCTACAACTAAAAAAGCGACACCGCAAAAAGCCTCTGCTATTCCCGAAGATGGTTTGGTGGATCGGTTCAAAGGCTGGATGCGTAAGCAAATAGACGACGAACAGGTACTTCACCTGCCAGGAGCCATGCTTGTTCCAGGAGCTCGCGTGCGGCTGCATATTCAGCACGGTATAACAGGGGAACCCCAAGCTATTGAGCTAACCCTCCCCCCGGAGTTTGTACCCGGAAAATCCGTTCGATTACGCGGCATGGGCAAACATGTCGGGAAATGGCGTGGCGATCTTTATGTTCGGATAGAAGCGGAATAAGCGAACTTATCTTACATGCGTTCAGGCAAGTAAAGTCCAAAAGCAAATAAAGCGGCTATGTATTACATAGTCGCTTTATTTGCTTTTGGTGCGAGAGGGGAGAGTTGAACTCCCACACCTTGCGGTGCTGGATTCTAAGTCCAGTGCGTCTACCAGTTCCGCCACTCTCGCAGGCAATACTGAGTTGTGCTTTCGTCAAGCCAACACAGAACAAAAGGAGATACTCTAGTGAGGCGTTTCTGTCAAACAATAAGCGACAATCCAGCGTCGTCAAAGAGTCCCTGGCCTGTTAGTTCCAAGAATATTATGCTTTGCTCAAAAATAAGAGCAGCAGTTGCCAGAGGCCATTGTGCAATAGGCTCAAAATTGAGGCCATTGCACAATGGCCTCTGCGGATGCGCCAGCAGACGCCCGCAAGCGAGCAGCGCGGCGTGCCTTTATTTCAAAGTAGCTTCTGCTTTGAAATCATTCGATAAAAATTATGTCTTCTCTTGGCATTTAGCTTTTAAGAGCCTTCGGAAGACTTTTTAAGGGAAGACTAAACTGAATTTGCTGTATTGTGCAATGGGCTCAAAATTACGAAAAGAAAAGATCTTATGCGTTGAAGCCACGTATTGAACCAGTATGCAACGAACTCATCCCATAGTTGAATGCTCGAGTTTTTTACATTTTTTCTTGTGACAAAGCACACAGAGCAGTTGCTTTTGTTTTTCTGATACTCCCCTACGGTTTTATTACTTGTTCGGGGCGTGGCTGAGGAGCAATCCAAGCTTGTGACATTTCAGAGTCTATACGGGTAACGATGTCTGATAACGACGTGTCCATGGCTATCGCCAGTGCACGAAGCTTGCTAAGTGATATGTCAGACCGCCCGTTTTCTAATTCTTGAATAAATCTACGGGTTACGCCTGCTCGATTGGCAAGTTCCTGCTGACTGATGCCTACATTGCTTCGTGCAGCGCGAATTGCTGCACCTAAATAAATCGGTAGTTTTATAGGGGCATCCATGTTGCCTGCATACACATCTTGACCATATCTATAAAGGGAAGTATACTTCTCTGTACTAGTCTGGAGGGAGTACTATGGATGCTTTTCAACGGATTTTCGAAGCTACTCACTGCCGAACACAAAGCCAGCTTGCCGCTCTGCTTGGAGTGAAGCAAAGTAGTGTCTCTGTAGCAATTCGCCGAAAGTCAGTCCCCCCTGCGTGGCTTATTACCTTGGTGCGAACGCACGGTATTTCGCCTGAGTGGGTACTCACAGGATCCGGCAGCCGGCGGCTTCAAGGCGCAGACCTCTCAGAGCTTGGGCGTAATAATCTGAAATCGGCGCAGGACGTTGTGCGAGCTGGCGGGGACACTCCACCGCCTGACTCTCATACAAGTTCACCGCCTGATCCGCGCAGTACTTATACAGGTGAGCCTGTAATCTCGTTGCCTGAAGCCAAACTTGCCGCATGGGGATTGTTCTTTGCCAAGGTGTGTCTTAGCTGTCCTGAGAAGTTGGCGGAGCTGAGGCATCTGAGAGAAAATGATGAAAAACAGCTACTCTCAGAGGCAAACTTGATAATAGAAGAGATGGAGGAGTTTGTACAGTCTTATGATGCAACTGCGTAAAATAGCATAACAAGTTATCTGCGCATCGATATCTCGGCACAAAGCTTTGTCACGTTAATTCTGTGGAACGCTGTGACTTTGCATCCTTGTTTTAAGGCAATCGCTGCAAGCGAAACTATGAAAGCAAATTTTACTCTAGGGTTTAATTAAAAACCTATTTCACGATACGTTATTCTATATACTATTGCCAAGAAAAACGCAACAGATTGCTGGCAAAAATCTGGCTAAAATAGCGGAGTTTCTTTCATTTGAGCAGCGAGGTCGATTATTTCCGTTTGAGACGTGGATGTACGTTCTTGGCTGTCGAGGAGGGAGAGGGTATGTTTTCCAGGAGGTGGAAACCATTCCAGGGGCGATTCCGCCTGGTTTTGCTTGCCAAAAAATTCACCGTCAATGAACCAGTGTACGGGGTAGCTTGCGCCTTCTGCGCGCAGGGCTATAGGCTGGGTGCTTATGCCGGGAGTGATAAGGTAGCGCACATGGGCGAGGGGGGAGACGATCTGAACTTCTCTACTGCGATCTTCCGCAGCGAAGCGTCTGCGTGTCCAATCTTCCAGGTCTGGTGGCCAGACAGTGCGAATTTCATTATCTTCTTTGATGTGCATGGAGCAGGGTACTGTGCGCCACACGGAGGCTATGCACCAGGCCAGTCGTGTTGACGGGCAAAAGGCAGAAGGTGCAGCCCCGGAAAGAGCGCAGACACGTACTTTTTTTATACCGGCGGGGGGGGCATACCAAAGCAGGCCGGAGTCCTCGTCTTTAGCAAGGGCCGGTGCCCAATTGGGCCGTAGCTGGAGCTCTTTGGAGCTGATTGCCCGAGCGAATATTTCTCGAATAACCCGAAGAGCGGCGGGCGTAGCTATGGAAATTCCTGTTAAATGATTATCCTGCCTGCCTGAGGCTTTGCCAAACCATACTACAATGGTATGTGTTGGAGTGTATGCGGCTGTCCATGCATCGCGCAGGCCGTGGGAAGTACCGGTTTTAAAGGCTACAGGGGCGTTTTCACGCACCTGTGTGAGCTGTTCAATGAAGGGAAGCCGGCTGGGATCGCATAAAATTTTTGAGATGAGAAAGGCGGCGTCCCGACTGTAAAGCTGTTGGCCTTGGCGGTTTTCGGCCGAAGCTGCGATGCTGGAGGAGAGAGGAATAGTGATTGCGCGGGGAGGGGCGACAGGACTTTCTTGTATGAGAGAGGGCGCAGTACTGTTTTCTGGGGAGGGGATGAAGCTATTTGATAGGGTGGCTGTGAGGGGGCGATTAACGGTGAGGGGACGGTCAAAACCAAAGTTTGCCAGCGTAGCGTAAGCACGAGCCAACTCGACAAGGGTGGCTTCACCCGCGCCAAGGGCAAGGGAATCGCCGTAGGTATCCTTTGGTTTTTGGAGTGAAAAACCGATGTTGCGCAAGTGGTACAGGGTATTTTGCGTGCCAAGCATGCGAAAAATTCGCACGGCCGGGGTGTTCAGTGAGTCGGCAAGGGCGGTGTGGACGGTTACTGGCCCACGAAAGCGCCTGTCAAAATTACGAGGTGGGTCGCCCTTAAAACGCAAGGGAGTGTCTGCCAAGAGTGAGGCGGGGATAATGAGTCCGCGTTCCATGGCGCTCAGATAAAGGAAAGGTTTGAGGGTTGAACCGGGTGAGCGGGAGGCCAAGGCACAATCGACCCACTCGCTGTCTTTTGCCGGATCAAAGCGGCTATTGCCTACATAAGCGATAATACTGGCAGTTGCGTTGTCAATGACAATACCAGCGGCAGTGACGTTGTTTGGTGCAAAGCGGAGTTGGGTTGCCAGGGATTGCTCCAAAAGTTGCTGAACATGTGGGTCGAGGGTACTGCGCACAATACCGCCCATGTTTTCGGGATTGTGCCGGGCCATGGAGCGAAGCTCCAAGCGTTCTTTGATCCCAAGAGTGGCTCCATAGTGGGCTTCCGGGTCAGTTCCATAGAGCCCCATGGTTTCATTCCCTGCGGCGGTAAGTGTGGCAAAGGCAATATCGGCAAAGTGGCGATAACGGGAGGGCATGGCGGCCTGAAAGGTGGGCAGGGGTTCTTGCAGCGCCAGGGCGGTTGTTTCTTCTGGAATATGAAGAGTTGTTGCCGCTTTTTGAATAATGTTCTGCCGACGCTCCAGGGAAGCCTTGGGATTGCGGTCTGGCCTGTATGCTGTGGGGCCCTTGAGAAGGCCTACCAGCAGGGCGGCTTCACCAAGAGAAAGCTCTTTGGCGCGTTTGCCGAAATAGAGCCGGGCAGCAGCTTCAACGCCGCGAATGGGGCCGCCAAAAGGGGCTTTATTCAGGTAGTATTCTAAAATTTCATTTTTTGTCAGGTGCGATTCAAGCTTGACAGCGCCAATAAATTCCAAAAGTTTGGCGCGCATGGTGCGAGTGCGGGGATAGCTCAGGCGCACGAGCTGGCTGGTAATGGTGGAAGCGCCGGAAACAACCCGGCCCTGAACGATATTTTGCCCCACAGCCCTGCCCAAAGCCAAGAAATCAATGCCGATGTGATCATAAAAGCGTTTGTCTTCAACGGTAACAAGCAGCTTGGGGAGCCATGTACCCATTTCTGACAGAGGAATGGGCAGGCACCATTCGCTGGCAGAAGAAAGGCGCGCATGGATGAGGTTGTTGTCCTTGTCGAGCAGTACCGGGGAAATGGGCCAACGAACAACATGCACAAGTGGATTTGGCACAGCAAACCAGAGTCCGAGGCAGAGCAGCGCTGCAATGAGCGTTAACCCGCATATTGCGCGAAGCGCCGGGCGGATCATTCCCCCAGAAGAGTTTTGGGCGGCATTCCCAACAATCGCAACATCTAATGTAAACATAACTTGGTATTATTCCAAAGTTAGAAATCCAGCGCGCAAAGATTGGATTTTGTCGCGTAGCTGCGCGGCGGTTTCAAACTCCAGCTCGCGAGCGGCCTCACGCATTTCACGCTCAAGGCGCTGAATAAGCCTTGCCAATTCACGCGGAGAGGCTGGTACGGCTTCTGCTTCTATGGTGGCGACGGCTTTACCTTTACCACGCTTTCCACCCTGCGCTGACGCGGAAAACAGCATGTCAAAGGGTGTATCAACACTTTTAAGGATGGTTTTGGGCGTAATACCGTGCAGGCTGTTAAATTCTTGCTGCTTCGCTCGCCTGCGGTCTGTTTCGTCCATGGCAGCCCGCATGGAGGCGGTAACTTTATCAGCGTAGAGGATAACTTGTCCAAAGACGTTTCGGGCAGCTCTACCAAAGGTCTGAATGAGGGAACCTGTTGAACGTAGAAAGCCTTCCTTGTCGGCATCGAGAATAGCTACCAGAGAAACTTCCGGTAAATCAAGACCTTCCCTCAATAAGTTGATACCCACAAGCACGTCAAATTCACCTTTGCGCAGTGCGCGCAAGATGTTCATTCGTTCCAGGGTGTCGATGTCGGAGTGCAGGTATTTTGTGCGTATGTTCATGGAATTGAGGTATTCCGTCAAATCCTCTGCCATACGTTTGGTAAGGGTAGTTATGAGCACGCGTTCCTGCCGAAGGGCACGGGTGCGGCATTCGGTTTGCAAATCTTCCATTTGGCCCTTGGTGGGGCGGACTTCCACTTCTGGATCAACAAGGCCGGTGGGGCGAATAATTTGTTCTGCAATGATACCTTGGGAGCGTTCCTTTTCCCACGGGCCGGGAGTTGCGGAAACGTAAATGGTTTGCCCGATGCGCTCAAGGTATTCATGGAAGGCCAGAGGTCGGTTATCCAGGGCTGAAGGCAGGCGAAACCCGTAGTCCACAAGGGTTTGCTTGCGGGAGCGGTCGCCCTTGTACATGGCCCCCACCTGAGGAATGGTGATGTGCGATTCGTCGATAAAAAGTAGAAAATCCTTGGGAAAGTAATCCAAAAGTGTGGAAGGAGCAGAACCGGCAACCCGTCCGTCGAGGTGGCGAGAGTAGTTTTCAATACCGTTACAAAAGCCCATTTCCTCCATCATTTCCAGATCAAGCATGGTGCGCTGCTCAAGACGCTGGGCTTCCACAAGACGGTTTTCCGCCCGTTGCAGGGCCAAACTTTCCTGAAGTTCCACCCGAATATCGGTAATGGCGCGGGCCAGGTTTTCCCGGTCGGAAACATAGTGGCTTGCAGGGTAAATAACCGTTTTGCCGATGCGTCCCAAAACCTCACCTGTGAGAGGATCCACCTCGCTCAGGGCTTCCAGCTCATCTCCAAAAAACTCCAAGCGCAAGGCGCGCTCGTGCTGATATGAGGGGATAATTTCCAGAACATCGCCGCGCACACGAAAAGTAGCGCGGTGAAAATCGTAATCATTGCGGGTGTACTGAATGTCTACCAGGCGAGAAATGACGCTCTCGCGGGAAAGGTGCTGCCCTACTTCCAGTGGAATGACCAGACGGGCGTAGTATTCGGGCGACCCAAGGCCGTAAATGCAAGAGACCGATGCGACAATGATAACATCTTGTCGAGTGAGGAGGGCGTGGGTCGCGGCGTGCCGTAATTTGTCAATATTATCATTGATGGAAGAGTCTTTTTCAAGATAGGTATCAGAAGAAGGAACATACGCTTCTGGCTGGTAGTAGTCATAATAACTGACAAAATACTCAACAGCATTGTGGGGAAAAAGCCCCCGAAATTCATTGTATAATTGCGCGGCCAGGGTTTTATTGGGTGCGAGAATGAGGGCCGCCCGCCCACAGCGAGCTATGGTTTGCGCCACGGTAAAGGTCTTGCCGGAGCCGGTGACACCTAAAAGAATCTGATCCCGCACCCCTTGCTCAATGTTGCTCACCAGCAAGTCAATGGCTTCCGGCTGATCGCCCTGAGGGGTGTATTCGGTGGCAAGAGAAAAAACAGCGGGGGCGGATGACATAAGTAATCTCAGATGGTTATGTGCGGCTCTGGCAAGGAGTTTCAAGCCAGGGGGGAGTTTCTATGGCAAGAGCGGTGTGCAGGCGGGTGAGAAAGCTGTCACGCGAAATGGGGCGCGCTCCAAAACGAAGTAAGTTATCGGTCTCTTGCTGACAATCAATAAAATGAATCGCCGCCGTTTGTGCTCTTTGCACAAGATAGGCCAAAGCGGCTTTGGAAGCGTCGGGGCATGTGTAAAACATGGATTCTCCAAAAAAAGCGCGGCCAAGGGCCAGCCCATATATGCCCCCCACCAGCATTCCATCCTGCCAAGCCTCTACAGAATGGGCAAACCCGGCATGATGCAGGCCGATATAGGCTTCGATCATCTCCGGCGTTAGCCATGTTCCTGCATAGCAGGATGTGCCTTCTTCGTCCATAGCGTCTTTGGCAGACAGAAGCGCCCAAGTGCGTGGAGCGGCGCAAGCAGTGATAACCTCGGCAAAGTTCTGATTGCAGGTAATGGTGAAGGTGTTTTTGCGTAGGGTACGGGCGAGAGAGCGGGGCATGTGAAATTCTTGGGGAAAAAGAACACAGCGAGGATTGGGCGACCACCACAGTATAGGGTTATCCGCGCTGTACCAGGGAAAAATGCCATTGCTGTATGCCGCGAGAATGCGCGCAAGGGAAAGATCTCCCCCCACAGCCAGAAGCCCGTCATCAGACGCCCTGCGGGGATCGGGAAAGGCAAGAGAATCATGGGCAAGGCGGTATATGGGCATGGGCGGTACGCTACAGCGTGAGAAGTGATGAAGACATTTGGGCAGGAAGTGTTACAATGACAAGGGCACCACCGGTGGGGGCATTTTCAAGGGTAAGTGAGCCGCCGTGGCTGGTGATAATGCTGCTGACTATGGGTAACCCCAGCCCGGTACCATCGTCTTTGGTGGTAAAGAAGGGGTCAAGGATGTGAGGCAGGGTTTCTGCGGCAAAGCCGTCTCCACTATCATGAAAGACTATACGCAGGGTAGGAGTCTCGCCTGTAGCGGGAGCAGAGGCAAGAGTTATGCGCAGGATGCCGGTATTTTTCATGGCCTGAATGGCATTGGACATAATGTTGTAAAATGCGCGGTAGAGCATGTCTGTGTCGCCAAGTACAAGGGCCTGCGCATTGGTAAGATCGGAGTATTCCGCATGAATTTTACGACTTGCAAATTCGGGCTCAAGAAAGGCAAGGGCCTGGGAAATGACGCCGGAGAGGTTGACCTGCACTTGTTTAATTTGCCGCGGTCGTGCGTAATCCAAAAAGTCGCTGACGGTTTGTGAGAGCCGCCGTGCCTCATCAAAAATAGCCTGAAGGATGCGGGTGGTGCCTGTGTCTTGCGATGATGTCGAGCGCTTGAGCAGAAGCTCCGCGCTTGAGCGGATGATGCCAAGGGGGTTGCGAATTTCGTGGGCTATACTTGCTATGACGCGCCCCATGCCTGCGAGCTTTTCGTGCTGCAAAAGCTCCACTTGCAGGCGGCGTTCTTCTGCCATGCGGGTGGATATGACGCGTTCGGCGCGGCGAATGAAAAGGAGCAAGAGGATAACCATCAGCCCGGATGACATTAGGGTAACTACAACTATAAGTTGCTGAAAGCGAATGGCGGTAAGCATGTCGGGCGTGATATCGCGGGTAAATTCCAGCACGCCCATGAGGGGACCCTCATCCTCTGAAGAGGTAAGGCGGTTTTCCATGCGTAAAGGGTAGGTAGTGCGCAGGATGAAAGCGCCGGGGTCAAGAGAAAAGGAGAAAAACGCCTTCCAATAAGGAACAGCGGAATCAATGTCAAAAATGGGAGCATCATCACTGCTGGCGCTTGCGGCGGTTATGGAGGGGTGAGCAAGTTCGTCTTTGCCCAACTCGTCGGTAATGGTAGAGTAAGTGATAACCTGATCGTGCCCAAAAATACGCAAATGTTCCACATGCAGGCCGTGGATGGTACTTTGAACGACGTTGTCAAGGCGCTCGTAAACGGCGGTTTGCCGTAAGGCAATACGGCCAAAGCCAAGAATGGTTGGAAGGGTAAAACGCCGGTATATCTGGTGATTCAGGTTTTCAGCCAGAAGGGCGCTAAATTCCTTTTGCTTGGCCATGAGCGTAGTTCGGGCTGTGTTGCCAAGGTAAGTGGAAAGCAGGCAAGAGAGCAGAAGCACCAGCAAGAGAGTAACCCATGCGATATAACGAGCAAAACCAAGAGGCTCCATGGCATTGGGTGTAATTTTTTCCGGCTCTACAGTGATGCTTGGTGTAGCTGATTGTGGCGTGCGTTCTCGGGGAAGTACTGATTTAATCATTTTTTGGAGCTGCCCAGGATATTTCATGAGTATTAGAGCAAATTAAGGCCATTGCACAATGGCCTCCGGCAACTGCACAGCAGGTGCCCGCAAGCGAGCAGCGCAGCGTGCCTTTGGGCAATGAAATGATCTGAGAATGATATCACCTTCTGTGGCGCGTATCAGAATAGAACATCAAAGTCTGGCTTTCTGCCCAAGCCCCTTCAATTTGCAGTATCTGAAATGATTGAGGTTTGCAAAGGGAAGGTGAGCCCCTTTGCTGGTGGGGTTTGGGGAGGCAACGCCTCCCCAAAAAATCGTTACGCGAAGTAAGCAGCGTTTTCCTAGATAGTGTCGTCAAATGCAGATATTTTGTTCTCTGCCAAGGAAGAAACATTTTTTATGAAGGGAGTGTACTCTTTGGTACTCGACCGGAATAAAAAGTTTTTCTGACGCTGGCAGAGGGCAAAAGAACCTATTTGACGA
>JAVBJS010000115.1:0-20689 GCA_031546885.1 Desulfovibrio sp. | reverse complement strand
GATTAAAGCAATTTTACTTTGAAATTACTTGGCAGACATAAAAGAGCGTGTGGCAAGAGCAAGGAAAATGGTTTTTTTGCGGAGGGAGTGGACTCTTATGTCCTCGACCCAGAGCAAAAAAGGCATTTGACGCAGCTATTGACCGCGAACATCCTTATTTATGGATAAGTTCTAAGTTCTAAATACTTCCAGCGATGCGAAATGGGGGCCTACGCCCCAATCCTAATCAGGATATATGAGACCCATTCCCCAAATACTCCGCCAGGGTCTCCATCAATTCTGCGACATTGATAGGCTTGGCAACATGCCTGTTCATACCCGCAGCAAGACAACCCTCTATATCTTCTTTAAATGCATTTGCCGTCATTGCAATGATAGGAATATCCAATGCATTTGACAAGTTTGACTCCCGTATCTCTTTGGTTGCCCTGTAACCATCCATTATCGGCATTTGAATATCCATTAAAATAAGACTATATTTGCCATTACTGCTTTTAAACTTTTCTAAAGCATCAAGCCCGTCCACAGCAGAGTCAATACCTACACCCGTATCTTCCAACAAGCTTATCACTATTTCGCGGTTAATTTCAATATCGTCAACAAGTAATATCTGCTTCCCCGCCCAGACATAAGGACTTTCGCAGGAGTCACCAGTCTCTTTACACGCGGTATCATCGGCACACACAGCAATGGCCCGCAACAATAGCGATGGGAATATTGGCTTTGCCAAAAACTTCACTATTCCAGCAGAGGTCAATTCAGTCTCCGTTTCTACCCCCCCTTGCGGCGTTATACCCACCAGAGCGGCCTTCCCTATCATTTGCTTCATTTTCTGAACATCATTCACACCAAGGTCATGCAAGTCCATGAAAATGACATCGTAAGGCTTTTCAGCATCCTTTGCCAGAGCAAGCAAATCCATCGCCATGTTTACGCTCGGAACAAAGTCACAATGAATCAAAGCCTCTATTGCAACATTAGTAAAGGCATGAGCAACCTCTTCTGTAGCGTCCACCACAAGAAGAGAAACCTCCCGGCCATTTCCAGCCAAGTCAATACAGCTCTTTCCCCAAGCCACAGGAATGCTGAAACTGAAACTTGAACCTTCATCGGGGGCGCTCTCTACACTAATGTCCCCCCCCATAAGGTTCACAATTTTCTTGCTGATAATAAGGCCAAGGCCCGTACCGCCATATTTGCGCGCAATGCCGCCATCTGCCTGCTCAAAGGCCTTGAATAAATGGCTTTTATCTTCTTCCGACATTCCAATGCCGGTATCTTTTACGACAAAACTCACAACAGAAGTCTCTTCTGTAAGCTGGGTTTCAGTCACTGTAAGCGAGATTACACCAGATTCCGGGGTGAATTTGGCAGCATTGCTCAGTAAATTAATTAATACTTGAGAAAGCCTGAGTTCATCACTCACCATATTACGAACAAAGGGCTCCGTTTGGCGATATTCCAATACCTGCTGCTTCTCATCAGTCTTCACCTGAATAAGATTAAAAACCCGCTGCACCATTTTTTCAAAATTAAATTCACAGGTCGTTATTTCAAACTTGTTTGCTTCAATTTTTGACATATCCAGAACATCATTAATAATATCCAAAAGCTGTTTTGACGTGCCATCCACCTTTGCAAGGCAGTACTGCACCTTTGCAAGATCTGTCGATTTTCTTGCTATTTGCGTCATACCAATAATGGCATTCATGGGCGTTCTTATCTCGTGGCTCATGCGCGACAAAAATTCGCTCTTGGCCTTGGAACTGGCAAGCGCTTCTTCTTTTGCCTCTACAAGCAGCTTACTTTTTTTATAAAGCTTCATCTCTGTTGCTTTAATGATACGTTTAAGGGCAAGTATGGCAACGATGGAAAACAAACAAACAAGCATGGCCGCAATGAATATTGTAAAAATCTTTACCTTTTTTGCAGAGTTATATAATGTTTCGCAATCAAATTCCATGCCGATTGCCCCTATAACATTACCCCCAGCCCCATGCACAGGAAAATACGTTACATAAACAATGCCCCATTCTGTTGATAAAATATCGTCACCCAGAACAGTCTCTCCCCGCAGGCATTTTTCAAGCTGCTCAATGATTTCATCTTCAATAACCATCCCCACATGCCGAAAATCTTCCGCATCCCTGTTCAATCCGTCCACCACATAAATAAGCTTACCGTCATCCCCGCGCTTGGCGGTGTAAACGTAGCGAATATTAGCAATACGCCGCACCTGATCCAACAGCTCATAAGCATGGAGATAACTATCTTTTGTTTCATCCTCAATAGAATTCAATTCTGAAAAACTTTTCTCGTCAATAAGCCCTTCCACATACTTATGAACGCCAACAGCATCTGACTTCAGATCCTCAATAACAAGCTTATTATACTGGCTGTAGATTAAGCTATAAAATGCCCCCCCCAGACTCAGGGCGAGACCTACCAATATCAAAATCACCTTGAATTCAAATTTCTTCCACAATAGATGCTTGGCCTGCTCGTTCATAATAAATCCCATAAAATGTTATACCAAGTTCGTTCAATCAAGATAATAATTAAGGAGGACTGAACATACCATATATATTGGCAAACAACTATAAACTAATTGTATTGCCTTCAAATGCGATGGGGAGAGGCCCGCTTCAGCGTGCCTTTTTAGGGAGTGTGCCATAAAAAATACAAAAATGCAAAAATGCATTTTTGTATTGTAATTTAAAACTGGAGTCATGCCTAGCTTTATAATCTTTAGGTGGCCTCCCAGCTAAGACCATTGTGCAATGGCCTTGGGCAACTGCGCAGAAGACGCCCGCAAGCGGACAGCGCAGCCGCCAGAATTCGTTGCATTGTGCAACGAACGTAGGCTAGTCATGAAACATGACCCCCAATACTCTTACCTATAAATACCATTCATAAAATCCTCTTTAAACTGGCGCACCGCCTGCTCATTAATCATAAGCATATCCATTTGCCGCGTCACCTGCAAAAGCCGCCCTAACTGATCAAGTCTATCTTCCATAACAGATTTTTCGTATTTTTGAAAACGTGATTTGACGGCATCGTTTCGCACATTCACCGTAAAGCCTAACTCTTCCAGCACAAGAGCTATAGCGCGGCATCGCCGTATGCGACGCTCCTCTCCCGCTGCACCACCCTGAAAATTAAATGAAATATAATTTTTACTCAAGGTATTGCCACAATAGGCATCCAAAACGCTGTAGTGGTACCCAACACGAGAGCTAAAGTTCATATATCTATCAGATATAATAGCATAACTCTTGTCACCAAAACGCCCGTCTCCCCCTTGCGGGTTTACTATTTGCTGCCCCATCACCGACATGAAGCCCCCCATACTAATGGGTCGCGGCCTGCGAAACATTGTGTCCGGACGCAGCATACCGCTTAACAATGCCTTGAGTGGAACGCAGGTAATTTCCTCCGGTTTGACAGAGCGAGCAGTGGGGGAAGCTGTTGTCCCTTTGTCCAAATCAATGAGGTGCAGGTCAATGGGTAAGGGAGCTTTAAGCTTCAAGGCCACCCCACCAGCCTCAGAAGCCTCATCGCTAATGGCAAACATTTCATGATAGGACAGCTCATGCGCGTACCGCATGACATCGTGCAAAGTGCGACATCCTGACGGAGCAAAAGACGCCGCGTTGGGATCTAGCAGATTTAAAGGTAAAATGTACTGCGAGACATCGCGTAATGAGCTATATACCGATGTTCCTTGCAAGCGAACCGAATCCAGCTCCATTCGCATGGGAAGCAATTCTGTTGCCACACCTTCATACACGCGGCAGGAAAATGCGTCCACAGTTACAAGCTGCCCCGGTGTTAAAACTCGCATAGCCTCTGGCATATTCAAAATAGTAGGCACATGAAATTCACGGCAAATGGTTGCCATGTGCCCTGTTATGCCTCCTGTTTCCGTAACAACAGCCTGGGCGCGATCCAAAACCATAGCATAAGTAGCACTGGAATGGCGGGCTACCAACACCCCCCCCTTGGGGAAATTTACCAGGTCTTCCGGGGAGGTTGGCATAACAATAGGGCCATGCCCCACTCCGGCATAGGCCGCATCGCCCCCTTCAAGCAAAAGGGGATACTGCGGCAGAAGGGGCATTTTGGGAGTACGCCCGCTTCCATTGCGCATATCCAGCGGGCGGGATTGCAAGAGAACAAGCTTGCCTTCCGTATCTTTTGCCCATTCCACATCCTGGTAGCCACCGTAATGCGACTCAACACGCATAACCATACGGGCAAGCTCCTCCGCCTCGGCATCAGTAAGGCAAAAACGGCGCTGATCCTCCGCTGATACCTCCGCCTCCACAAGGTTGCCTGTGCCATCAAGCCTCAGCATACGCTCTTTGCTACTAACCCGCCGCCGCACCAGGCTTGGCCGTTCTTCCCGGGTAAATATCCACATATCTGGTGAAACCAAACCATCCACAAGGTAACGACCAAGCCCCCAAGTAGCATTAATTACAAGGGTTTCGTTCAAAAGATTTACGGGATCATGTGAATAGGCAACACCGCTGGACACTGCCTGTACCATCTCAACGCAAGCCACACCCATGGCACTTTCACCCAGTGTAATCCCCTGGTGCAGCCGGTACACCGTGGCAGAGGGAGTAAACAAACTGGCTATAACCCGGCGATAGCTCGCGGGAACGTCTTTGCGTGCCACTCCCAACTCGGACAAAAATTGCCCGGCAAAACTTTTATCGCCATCCTCCGTTTGGGAGCTGCTGCGCACAGCAAGGCGCACATCCGCATCACCAAAATCGCGTACATAGGCAGCGTCCAGCTCTGTAAGAATTTCTTGAGGGAGGGGTGTATTTTCCACAAGCTCTCGCACGCGCTCAAGCCTGCTGGAAAGGTTTTCTCTGTCTTCCGGATCAACCCCTGCGAGCAATTTAAGAATATTTTCACCTAAATTATTCTGAGTCATAAAAAGCTGAAAGGCGGTCACGGTAATGGCAAAGCCCCGAGGCACCGGCAACTGCGCCATGCTTTGCATTTCACCCAAATTGGCGGCTTTCCCTCCAACCCAATCCACCATAGAAAGATCCACAGCGGAAAGAGGCAAAACCATAAGCTTGCACATTTCACGGCAATCCTGCTCCGGCCCAAGGGTTTCGTAAATTTTTTTCTCAAGGTTATCCACAACCTCGGTCAAACCCTCATACCGGCCGCCATGCATTCCCTGCAAGCTGCTGGACATGCGACGAGTGAAGTTCAAGGCATTTTTAGCAACATAGCGCACATAGGTGATACCAAAAAGAGAAGTACCCCCCAACTTTATTTCCATATCGGTCATCAGATCGGCAAGAGCGGCGTTGGCATCCAAAAGCTTGCGAAACCGGGCATAGCGCTTGCGAAATCCTTTTACAATCGCCGCATCCACCTGAGTTTCAGCATCTGCCTTTTTACTGAAAAGACGCTTGATAGCTGCCTTAAATACCATACAACCTCCCTGTTTCCCAACACTTCCCTACAATCATCTCTGTGGTTACTTCGTGCGGCTTACATACCGCGTACCTGGGCCGCCTCCCATACGTTCTAGCAAACCCCGTTCCACAAGATCGCGTAAGTCGTTTTGCGCGGTACGCGGCGAAATTCCACTTCCCACTAAACTCTCATATTCTTGTCGAGTAATGCTGCCCTGTTGCGTGATATGCGCAAGGGCAAAGAGCTGGCGCTCATTGAGTTCGGCTTCCTGAGTCTTTTGACTTCGCTGCACAGCATCCTTTCCAATAATCACTTCATCAACGGGCACAGGGCGGCCTTGCTCACCCTTGGCGGAAGCTGCATGGGGATCGTTCTCCGGCGAAGTACCAGAACCAGCCCCCCCCGCTCCCGACGCAGAGGAATATCCGACAGGAAAAACAGAACCACCGGCATCTTTCTGTATATCTGTCCCATCAGCACGATGCAAAGAATCCTCCGCACTAAGTAACCCTTCAGACTCTCGGGTAATGTGATGGCGCAGGATAAGATCTCCCTCGGCAAAGGCCATGGCGCTCGTGATAATATTTTTAAATTCCCGCACGTTCCCCGGCCAGTCATAACCCATAAGTGCTTCAAGGGCCCCACGAGAAAGTCTAATCTCCCGATGAGAAAGATCGCCCGCCACTTCATGAAAACAAAAAGCGGCAAGCTCTGGAATATCCGCTTTACGCTGCCGCAATGCCGGAACCTCAATGGTTATAACACTCAGCCTGTAATACAGATCCTCCCGGAAAAGTCCTTTCCGCACACACTCCCGCAAGTCTTCATTAGTGGCGGCAATAACACGGGTATTGAAAGGAGTTTCCATATCCGTCCCAAGGGCACGAATGCGGCGAACAGAAAGGGCACGTAACAGAGCCTGCTGTACCTTTGGCGAAGCTGTCGCTATTTCATCCAAGTGCAGGGTTCCCCCTTCCGCAGCAAGAAAGGCTCCTTTACGTTCCGTTTTCGCTTCTGTGAACGCCCCTTTTACATGCCCAAACAGAGCATCCAATAAAAGGTTTTCATCCAGTGCTCCGCAATTAAGGGAAATATATGGGCCCGCCGCCCTGTCGCTAGCCGCATGGACGGCGGCGGCCACCAATTCCTTGCCGGTTCCGGTTTCACCCCAGACCAACACATCTGTCCCCGCACGAGCAGCCCTTCGCACTTGCTCTCGTACTTGGCGAATGCCCTGACTTGAACCCACAAGGCCGAATTCCGCTTCAAAAACAGGCTGCACCATGGCTTGCCCGAGATCAACAGGAATACGAGCGCGCACCTGGAGTACCTCGCGCTGAATGCTCTCCATGTCCGCCTGCATAGTGATGCTGCGGGCAATAATTGCATTGGCAGAGGCTTGTACCATCTGGTGTTCCTCACAAGCCGGCGCAACTTCTATTGTATGAAAATCACCGGTTTCCAGCATATTTTCCATACGCATTGTCAACATACGCAACGGCGCACCCAGGTTGCGTCCGGCATAATACAGCAAAGCAAGAAAGACAAAAAAGACCACAATAATAAAGAGGCCAACATGCGCCGCAACGCGATACAGAGCATGAAAAGGAAGTTGTGACGTTTCCAGAAACGCCATACCCCCAATGACGACGGGCTCACTATCCGCTGTATTGGCAAACCGTACAGGCATATGCCCGATACTGGCGGGCAAATCTCGATGCGCTTGCGAGTAAGAGGCAGCGGAAGTAGGCATAGTGCCCGCGTGCCCATCCAACGTCAGCGTCACCATGCGCCAGAAGTCCTCATGCGCCGCCAGAGGGCGAAAGGTTGCATCAAGGCCCGGGCGACCTAAATCCCCCGTATATCCACGCCGGGCAAAGTCAGGGTATGGCTCTGCCGGATTGGCCACATTCCCCATTTCAAAGATAATCCAACCATGCGTATCAAAAAAATAGGCAAGCTGAAATGATCCTTCTTGAATGGGCGCATGTAATGAAGAATTTCGCCGCACATACGGGGCAAGCTTGCCATGCAGCTTTGCCAAATCAATCCCCAGCACAAGAGTTCCCACATTTTCCGGCAACGGAAGAGCCATACGAATAACCGTACTCTGCGCTACATCGGAATGACCGGGTAATCCCGTGTAATAGCTTTGCACCGCAGGAAAAAGCGACACCATGTTCAGGTGTAGCGTACGCGAAGTAATGTGATGAAAGGGAGAATAAGGCCCGGCCGAAGCTGCCAGCCCATCTATTTCCACAAAGGCTTCACGATCATGCAATAAAACAAAGCCAAGATTATTTCCTGTCTTCAAACCAATTTCTGCCACCAATGGCAACAGCTCCTGAAAAGTTTCCGGGAGGATTGCGCGAATATTTTGCGGGGTTATCTTCTCCAATTTTGCAACAAGGAAAAGGCTGTTACGTAACCGCTCAAGAACATTCTCCATTTTTTCTGCCTGAAATTTTGCCTCAAAAAGCGGCAATGTCGCAAGAGAATCGCGCAACGCTATAGAGACAGCCCGATAGCTAATTACCGCGGCAACCAGACAGGCAAGGAGGCAGGTGGGCAAGAAAAGTAAGCACAGCTTGCGAGAAAGAGGCCAATCGCTTGGACTTTTACCACGGGTAATAAGGCCGCGGGGGGGGAAAGAAGACGCAAACCGCATAATACCTCCATTGCGCAAAATATGATAAAGTGAAAGATTATTGCGCAAATACGAAACAACTCTTGCATATTGTATAAAAAATCACAAGCCCCGCCTGAGAGTATAAGCGCAATGTTCCAGTTGGCATAACACTTGCTCTAGTACAATTGAGATTTGGCGCAATGTGTGCCATGGGACTGCTGCTCAACAACCCAAATCCCTGGAGGGAACTTATGAAGCGCATCCGGCAATTGTTATTTACCCTTTTGGCTACTTGCCTGTGCATGCTGCCCGCTTTTTATGCAAGTGCTGCAGGCGGCGGCGGAGCTCCCATTGTTCTTGTATCAGACACCCGCAAACTTACCGGCATCCTTAAATGGTGGGGAAGCCTTTACAATGAAAGCCATATGCAATTTGCTATTTTAACCATCATCCTTATTCCTGTAACCGGCTGTATGTTCGGTCTGATTGCAGACGTAGTCATGGGTTGGATCGGCATTGATCTGAAATCACGCAAAATTGCTGAACACTAGAACTGTGCTGAAGATGACTATTTGAGCAAATAACTTTTGAGGTAGTGCTGAAAGAGAACTATTCAAAAACAACGTATTCTAGGCGTTTTTACTATAAAACATCTATGAATATGTAGCAGTGAAGGAGTACCATATGGATTGGCTTTATATTATGATGCCCATTGCGGGTGTGCAAATTTTCTGGCCAGGCCTCATTATACTTGGGGTCGGCGTTGGTATCATCGGTGGATTCTTTGGTATGGGCGGAGCATGGATGGTAACACCAGGTCTGAATATTCTGGGATTCCCCATGGCCTTTGCCATTGGCACCGACATTGCCCACATGGCAGGAAAATCCCTTGTTTCCACCATGCGTCACGGCAAATTTGGTAACGTAGATTATCGCCTTGGCCTTATCATGCTTGTAGGTACTGTTGTGGGCTTCGAAGTAGGCGCACAAATGATTATGAAGCTTGAAAGCGTTGGCAATATTGATATCGTTGTACGCTGGATTTATATTTTCCTTCTGGCTGCCATTTCCTGGATGGTCTTTTATGACGTGCATAAGCGCCGCCAGAAAGACAAAGCCGCCATAGCAGCCGGCAGAGAAATAGACGCCATGGCTACAGGCGTCAATTGGGCGGCAACACTGCATAAAATCCACATTCCTCCCATGATCCACTTGCAAGTTTCCGGTATTTATTGCTCCGCGTGGCTTCCCATTTTCGTAAGCTTCCTTACAGGCTGGCTGGCTGGTATTCTTGGCATCGGCGGCGGACTTATCCGTATGCCAGCACTCATCTATATGGTGGGCTGTCCAACACACGTTGCCGTTGGTACCGACCTTTTTGAAGTTATGATTTCCGGCCTTTACGGCGCTGCTACTTACACCTACAAAGGACGGACAGAACTTGTCGCCGCCATGGTCATGCTTGTGGGCGCTTCCATTGGAGCACAAGTTGGCGCTGTAGCAACCAAGTACATTAAGGGATACGGCATCCGCATAGCCTTTGGTACCTGCGTTGTCGGATGTGCCGTCTCCATTGTCATGAAAATGGTGCAGCCATATGTTCCTTCCATGAAGGCATTTCTTGATATGTCAGCCACTGTGCTCATTCTCGGTCTTGTTTCAGGCATGTCCATCTACATCTTCATCCGCATGCTTCAAGGTGTGAGCCAAGAGCTTGCTGCCAAGAAATCCAACTAACGCGAAAGGAGCATATTCCATGCGTAAAATATTGCCCTCACTTCTCGCTTTGGTGGCTCTTAGTCTTGCGGGTTGCTATGATTATGGCACCGTTATACAGGGCCGCACTGTAGCCTATGACGCGACAAGCAAAACAGTAACTGTGCTTGAAGACAAAAATACTGAAGAAAAGAAAGATCCGAACTATGTTCTTCCTGTTGTTGTGTTCGCCATGCCCACAGATCCCGCTGAAATGGGACAGGCACCCACGGCTGGTTTGCGTGTAAATCTTGATACTGACAAAAAGATTATCACCATGTACAATCCAGCAACAAAGACCCTTGACAATATTCCTTTTGAGCTCGTTACAAACGATGTAGGCGTTGACGTGGCAAAGCAACATGCAAGTGTGTATGACGCCACCACCAAAAAGCCCCGCGTCTTTCCCGTGGTAGACAAGGAAAACCGCACTATAACCATTTACTCCCGCCGCCAGTTGAAGCTGACCACCATTAAGCTGAGTGAAGCAAACTTCGCCCGCTTTGGTGAAAAAGACTGGGATGCCGGCGAAGAAGTGCGTATTTACTATAAAGAAATGGGCAAGGCCCTACGCTTCATGAATATTCCAAAAACAAAATAACACATGCGCTGTCTTCCCCTTCCGCAGCGCCGGAAGGGGAAGACGAGCAGGAGCCCGCACCATGCAAACTTCATTCGCGCCCCCTGCCTCCCCTGTTTCTCATACTTCTATTGATGAAAAAGGGATTGGCGATGCTCAGGACGTTGATCTTGTCACAACACCGCAACAGCGCCTGCTCACCATCGGAATAAACCTCCTCATCCTCATCGAGCTTACCATTGCCATGTACATGGCCTCTCGTTCGCCAGAAACCTTTACGCCTACCTTTTTCACCACTTTTTTGGGCTTGGCTGTTCCCAGCCTGCTTATATTTTGGCTGATTAAATGGCTGATGGCCCCCAAGGCTGCAAAGCCCGCTGCGACACAGGCTGACTCCCCTTTCAAATAGAAATTATGCACACTTGCTTATTCTTTTACACAAGGAAGCAGACAAAAATTCTTCCGCATCTTCTTAAAATCAAGAACGCCGGACAGTTTTAAAATCATTTCTCTATCGCAAACTTTGGATAAAGGCCCATGAACACAACACCAGAATACCCACTCAAATTTTTAAAAAAAGCACGCCTCTTAGCTACCCTAAGCGCATGCTTTTTTTTTCTGGCAGCCTTTTCCGTTGCGGATACTCTGCAAGAAATGATTCGCCATGATTTTAACCATATCGACATCATCCCCGGCGAAGAAATCTTGATAACCGGTCTCTTTCCCGCAGGTGCGGCCCTGCCCTCCGACATTACCTCAACAATTACAGACAACGGCCTGTCCTTCACCGTTTTAGAAGCATATAAAGGCTTCTGGATGGGAGGACAAATGTGGCGCGCCCGTTTAACAGCCTCTGCCAATGCGTCCTCTACCAATGCAACCCTTACCGTCACCGATATTTTGCCGGAACGCGCCGAGGCAGCAGCCGACCGAACAAAGCCAACCCCCGTTAATCCCGTGGAAACACCGGGACTGCAAAACCCCGCATTAGTCCATTCCATCACCATATGGCCTTCAGAAGAAGAGCGTTTAAAAGCGCAAAACTCCTGGATACGCCGTAATCTGCACCTTCCCCCACTGGGAGCAGGGGGCCTCGCCCTTGCTGGAGCCCTCCTAACGGGCCTTGGACATTTCTTCCTGTTTCGCAAGGCCCAAGAACTCTTTGCACAGCAAAAAATATTTTTCATACACGGGGTCAAATCAGTACCTGGCGGCGTGAACGCCATTTTTTCCATGGGAAGCCAGCATGACCTGATAACAGGCGCTGCCATGAATTTATGGACTCCCAACTGGCAGCGGGTTGACGAAGGTACACTTATAGAGCAAACAAAAGGAAGTGGACATGCCCTTTTCACGGGTACTCCGCCTCGTTATGGCTGGCTGTTAGAATATCTGGGGTAAAGAATATTGATTATGCCTGGAGGCGAAAATGACCACACAGCCCAAGTACACCCGCCTTCGCACGGTTATTATTGCAACAACCTTATGCTTTGCCATTATACCCATGCTGCTTGTTGGCGGCATCATCCCCTTTTTGTTTACCGATCTCTACCACAAAAAAACCCTGCATGAGATAGAAAGCATCGCCCGCAGTAAGGGGCACAGCATTGATATCTTTTTTGAAGAACGCATAGGCCAACTTAAAAGCATAGCGGATATGTATTCCTATGAAGAGCTGGTAGCCCCTAGCAAACTTTCTGAACTGCTGCGCATCATGAAATCCAACGCGCAGTCCTATGTGGATTTTGGCGTCATTGATATGGAAGGCAACCATGTCGCCTATGCCGGAGCCTACGACATCAGCGCGGCAAACTACAAGAATGAGGTGTGGTTCAACGAAGTACGTCGCAAGGGTGTTTATGTGAGTGATGTCTTTTTGGGATTCCGTAATTTTCCGCACATCATCATTGCCGTCATGCGCGAGCAGGCAGGAAAAGCCTGGATTTTACGAGCAACCGTAGATTCAGCAGTGTTCAATTCCATCGTGCAAGGCAACCACTCCGGCAACGACGGCGACGCCTTTGTTGTCAACCGCACCGGCTCGCTGCAAACAAGCGCACCCGCCGATACCAAACCCGCCCAACTCACTCAGCTCTTACAACCCTGGATGGGCAACACATTCACCATCTCTAAAGAGCACATTGGGCAGCAGTCCATGCTCCTTGCAAAAATGCCCCTCACTCAAGTTCCCTGGGTTCTCATGATCATGAAAAACCCACAAGAGCATGTAACCCTCCTTTTCAAAACGCACATACTCGCCGCCCTCGTAATTGTTTTGGGGCTTTTTGCCCTTTGCGCCGGCACCTGGTTAACCACACGCACTATCATTAATAGTCTGGTCAGCGCTGACAAAGAAAAAGCCGCCTATGATGCCTCGCTGCTGCAATCCAGCAAAATGGCGGCCCTTGGCAAACTCGCCGCCGGGGTAGCCCACGAAATTAATAATCCCCTCATGCTCATTCGCGAGCACGCCGGATGGATAAAAGACCTGCTTGAAGACGAAAAACCTGAAAAAATGGAGCACCACGGCGACCTTGTGACAACAGCAGGAAAAATCGAAGGCCATGTGGACAGAGCACGCAACATTACGCACAGACTGCTTGGGTTTGCCCGCCGGGTTGACCCCTCAGCCGAAAGCCTCCCCCTCAATCCTATTGTAGATCAAGCCATGGCCTTTCTACAAAGCGAGGCAGGACATCGCGGCATCACCTTTGAGCGAAACTTCTCAAAAGAAACCCTGCGCGTTTCCACAGACATGGGGCAACTCCAGCAGGTTATTCTCAACATTATTGATAACGCCATCGACGCCGTTGACAAGGGCGGAAAGGTAACTGTAAGCACAAACTCCCACAACAGTATGGCGGAAATTCGCATTGCCGATACCGGCCCAGGCATTCCCCCCGACCGCTTACAACTCATCTTTGACCCCTTCTTTACCACAAAAAAAACAGGAGAAGGCACAGGCCTTGGGCTCTCTATCTGCTACTCTATTATGGAAGGACTCGGTGGAAACATCAGTGCCACCAATCTGCCCGAGGGGGGCGCCGAATTTACGGTACGGCTCCCCTTAAGTTCGGATGCAGCCTGACCTCAGAGATACCCTGCCCTCAAAAATATTTTTTACTGGTATTTCGGAGTTCCGCAAAATACCAGTAAAACGACACACTACGCGGGCATCTGCCGGAGCAGTTCAACTCTTTCATGGTTAGACTGCTCCATTTATTTGAGGCACAAAACCGTTGCCAGTGTCTACCCTCTTGAAGTATACAGGCAAACTAATATCCAGCAAGGGCATAGTCCTTTGAAAGGTAATTTCTGAAATAATTGAAATGCTTCGCCAAAGATGAGCCCGAAGCAGCCATACCTGGCCAAGCTCCTTGGGCAACAAGCTTTAAGCTCAGCTCCACTGTTCGTCACCCCAGCTTTTCAATAAAACGAGGTAGGGATTATGATTACAATGTTAACGGCTCGCACTTCCGAGATAGATGAGGTTGAGATTGCCGTTGCTGACATCATGAGACAGATCGATTTGACTGCTTTGAAGAAGAATTCTGGCGGCATAATTTTTTGCCATCTGGATTTTGTTGAAAGCGGTGTTGTCGCGGCGCTTTGCAAAGCTTTGCCGTTTGAAGTTATTGGGATGACGTCAATGGCAAATATGGATCAGCAGGGCTATGGCCTTTTTGATTTGACCTTGACGGTGCTAACCAGTAATGAGGTGCATTTTAAAGCGGGCATGACGAACGGAATCACCCAGGATAGCTATGTAGACGAGATTAAAAACTTATGCGCGACGTTGAAGGGCCGGGCAGGCACTGATCCGGCAATGATTTTTACTTTTATGCCGTATATGCGGAGCGTATCAGGCGATGAGGTTGTGGCTGCAATAGACGCCGCAAGTACGGGAGTTCCTTTGTGGGGTTCTATAACGAACAGCGTCGATTTCACCTATGAAACGGTGCAAACTCTTTGCAATGGGGAAGCCCGTCCGGCAGGCATAGCCATGATGTACGTGGTTGGGCCGGTTACGCCTCATTTTGTGGTGTCTTCTCTACCGGAGCGGAATATTGCCCATAGCCGGGCCATTGTCACCCGAAGTGACAAGGCGATTTTGTATGAGATTAATGGCATGCCGGTACAGGAGTATCTTGCCAGAATTGGCCTTGTGATTACCAGAGAGAATATAACGGCAACACCATTAATGGTGTATTTCAAAGGTACGGAGAAGCCTGTGGCTTTGGGAATGTACAGTTTGTTTGAGGACGGATCTATTTTGACGGGAGGGGCAATACCTGTTGGTTCGTCTTTTGCGGTGGGAAGCATTGATACAGAAGGTATTTTTGAATCTGCAGAGAGTGCTTTGCAGCAAATAGCGGCGTATAAGAACAGGAATGCAACCTTGATGCTTCCTTGCGTAACGCGCTATATCATGCTTGCTCCTGAACAGGAAGGCGAGTTGGAGTTGATACAAAAGACTCTTTCAAGCTGCGAGAGCCCTTTCATGATGGGATATTCCGGTGGTGAAATTTGTCCGACTATGGGAACAGATGGAAAATATCACAACCATTTTCATAATTATTCATTCTGCGCATGCATTTTGTAGAATCCATTCGGTTGAGGGAGAGTACTGTGAGCACGGTAAGTGAGGAACTTGATGCGGCATCTCGCCTGAGCCAACTTGAGCGAGAGAATCGCAAGCTGCATCGCGAGATTGGCCATCTGAAAAATGCCCTTAAGCAAGAAAAAATCGCATCCGCAACCATGCTAAACCGGTATAAAACCAGTTCCTTTATGCAGCGGGAACGGGAGCGATATCTTGCACTTTTGCTTGCAAACTCCCCAAGTATCATTGTATTTTTGAATCATTTGGGAAGGATCGAATTTTGTACGGAATACCTCATTGATAAAATAGGAATAGGCAAAACAGAAGAAGCAATGGGCAGAACATTGTCAGATGTTCTTTTCAAATTTATGGACAGTGCTATGGGTGAAGAGCTTCAAGATAACATAGTGACTGTACTTGAAACAAATGCGCCTCTTACTTTTGACGTTACATTCTGCTTTGATGACACAGGGTGCCCAGAGTATTTTGCAGGCTTGGTAGTCCCCATGAATGACGCGCAGCAAAATACCAATGGAGCTATGCTGCTGCTCCAGGATATTACAGACCTGAAACAGTCACGGGAAGAAGCCTTGGCGGCCAGCAAAGCCAAAAGTGAATTTCTCTCCAACATGAGCCACGAGATTCGCACTCCGATGAACGCTATCATCGGCATGACTTCCATTGGAAAACGAAAAACGGATATAGCACGGAAAGATTACGCTTTTGAACAGATAGAGAGTGCATCAACGCATCTTCTCGGCATTATTAATGATATTCTGGACATATCAAAGATTGAATCAGGCAAGATGGAGTTGTCACACGTAACATTCAGCTTTGCTCAAATGCTGGAACGAGTGCTCAATGTCATTATGCTCAAGATGCATGACAAGGGACAGCATTTTTCAGTGGTCATTGATCCCAATATTCCTGAGACATTATTTGGAGACGACCAGCGTTTGGCGCAAGTTATTGCCAATATTCTGTCAAATGCGACAAAATTCACGCCAGAATATGGAACGATTACATTCAAGGCGACGCTTTCAAGCATTCAAAGCGATACGTGCGTTATACACATGGTTGTAAAAGACTCGGGCATAGGCTTATCACAACAGGAGCAAAGTAAATTATTCAATATTTTTCAACAAGCCCAAGCAGGCACAGCGCGTAAATACGGCGGTAGCGGCCTGGGCCTGGCAATTTCAAAACGAATTGTGGAGTTGATGGGGGGGAAAATATGGGTGGAGTCTGAAGAAGGGCAAGGCACCAGTTTTCTCTTTACTGCTCACCTTGGAATCCCCCAATGCAGTGACGAACCTGCCGGCAACCAGCAGAGCGTGATGGTTGCTGATGCATGGAATACAGAAAGTGCCGACTTTTCCGGCAAGGTTATCCTGCTTGCTGACGACATCGACATCAATCTCGAAATAGCAGTCGCCCTACTGGAATCAACCAACGTAATTATTGACACGGCAAAGAATGGCAGAGAGGCAGTAGACGCTGTGATCGCCCACCCCGAACGCTATTCACTTATCTTGATGGACGTGCAGATGCCGGAGATTGACGGATTACAAGCCGCCAGAATAATCAGAGCACTGGATGTGCCGCACTCGGCGAACATACCAATTATTGCAATGACGGCAAATGTTTTTAAGGAAGACATAGAAAAGTGTATAGATGCCGGAATGAACGGCCACCTGGGAAAGCCAATAGTCATAAAAGATGTGTTGCAGCTGCTGTCACACTATTTGTGTTGCCATCCCGCTGAATAGTCCCCAAACTATTCAAAAGGACTCAAGCCCTTTAGCAAGAAGGCTTGGAGAAGCGTTGCTTCTCCAAGCCTTTATTTCGTCTCTAGTTCCGTAAACGATTTATAGTCTGACGCAGCTCCTGAGCAACCTGTGACAGATCTTGCACTGCGGCAGAGGCTTGGGCCATGCCATCAGCGGTTTCTGTAACAATACGGTTTACTTCTTCCAGTGCTCTGTTTATTTCTTCCGAGGTTGCGCTCTGCTCTTCTGCAGCGGTAGCAATGGAGGCCACAACGCTGGAGTTGGATGCAGCCAGTTGTACAATTTCGCCAAGGGCAGTACCGGATGCATTGGCCAGATCCGTTGCCTCAGATATATTTTTCACCGCACTGGTTACTTCGCTAATGTTTGTCCGGGCAGTGTTTTGAATAGCCCTGATATTTGCACCCACTTCCTGAGTTGCCATCATGGTCTTTTCTGCAAGCTTACGCACTTCATCCGCAACAACCGCAAAGCCTCGTCCCGCTTCACCTGCGCGAGCTGCCTCAATGGCAGCGTTCAACGCAAGCAGGTTCGTCTGGTCTGCAATGTCGGAAATGACGTTCATAACTCCGCCTATGCCTTCTGCCTGCTGCCCCAGTTCTTTCATGTTATCTTGCAGCGCAAAAGCAACCACATTGACATCGTTAATAGACTTTACAACCTGGTTTACCAGCTTGGCTCCATCATTTGCCTTACTGCGTGTTTCTTCACTCCGCTCAGATGCATTACCTGCATTCCGGGCCACCTCAAGTACAGTGGCATTCATTTCATTCATGGCTGTAGCAGTAGATTCCACACGATCTCGCTGCATTTCAGCCCCGCGAGAAACCTGCTCCACCTGGGCAGAAAGCTGCTCAGACGCGGCAGCCACGCGATCTGCATTCTCAAGAGCCTGCCGCGCTACCTCAGCTATCTTGCGCTCAGTATCCTTTATCTGCGTAAGGTCAACAATAAGCTGCAACACAGAAGAAAGTTTACCCTGCGCATTTTTAATTGGCGTGGCGGTATAATGAACATCCATACGCTGACCACGCGGGTGGGCAACGGTATCTCCGGACTGTGTCATTCCTGAATTTACTGCCTTCGTGAGAGCACAAGAAGCCGTACCAAAATCTTCCCGCGCAAAAAGCTCACTACACGTTCTGCCGGAGTAGCTGCTGCCTGCAAGATCCTGCGCTATTTTGTTCAGGTAGCTGGCTTTCAAATCTTTATTCAACATAACAAGAGGCGAAGGAATAGCGTTTAAAATAAGCCCCATGCAATTCAAAATATTATTGGTTCCCAGTACAAGAGTCGCGAATCCTCCAGAGAATTTATTAGCTTCGCCCTGCACAGCCAGATAGCCTTCTTCAATACGATGCTCCAACCGCTCAAACTCTGCCGTCACATTCTTAAGAGTTTGAGGAATAATCATTATAGAAGCAGCCATGGAACCAATTTCCCCACCTTCAGTCACCTGAAGCTGTGCGTCAAAATTGCCTGCGGCAATTTCCTTGGCAAAGGTAGACACCCGAACCAAAACACGGACAACGCCTGAAATAATCCAAAAGGCAAAGAGAATACTAATAAGAATGCCTGCGCAACTAGCCACAGTTAATATGTACTGGGCAGATTCATTACCGACACGCACGGTTTCACCCAGTTCACCCATGTGCTTCAGCGTTGCTACAGTATAAGAATCGAAAAATTTAGACACATCATTGCCAGTGTTGATCAGAGTATCTCTGGCAGTGCGAGCGTCCGTTATCAGTTGATCGGCCTGTTTAAAAAGAGTTTCATAATCCTCTCCACTTTTCGCCACAATTGCATAAGCCCGCCTGGCTTCATCACTCGTCAACGTAGTGTTAATGACAGCGCCAAGTGCTTTGGAGGCCGCATTGAACACGTCTATATTAGCAGAGGCCTTTTTCGCATCAGCGGGCTGGTAAGAGGAAGCATACACGCGCACGGAAATACGCATGTTAGCGTAAGCGCTGTACAAATCATCCACGAGCTCAAGAGCCTTCATGTGGCTTGCATCACGGGCTATTTTGTTCACATCCGTCAATTGATCATTAAGAGCAGCGCCAATTTTGGCAATTCGCTGGTTAACCAACGCATCAGCGCTCAATATTTTTTCCTGAACTACGGACGAAACAGCACTCATTTGCTGCAGATTTCTTATCTGAGTTTCAAGACTTGACTTGTTTTGTGCATTCAGTTCATTCGCCAAAGCTTCCTTCACAGCACTAATGCTGCTCGCAAAGTCTTTACGCGCTTGATCCATAAGGGCAGGATCCAAAGTCAATAAAAAGCTTGAAATTTTGTCCCGCGCTCCGCGCATAATGGCATCAGCGGTGTTGGCATTCACAGCAGTGCGCGTTTCAAAACGATAGGCGTTAAACCCTTCAGAGCCGATACTGAGACGCAAATAAGCAAAGCACGACAGCCCTGCCATGAGCAGGGTAATACAAACAAACCCTATAATAATCTTATGCTTCGTGGTCATGCCTTTCTCCTTGGGCGTTTTTAAAAGTGCGCAAAAATCACCACCTTCCATACCCCTAAAAATTTTTGCAGCTTGCTCAATCGCATTCTTCATCATTATCTCAGGATAATAGCTCAAGTTTACCAGTTCTCCCTCCCAAACGCAACGCCTAAAAAAAGTATTTTGAGAATATTGTGAAGATATTGTGAAGATATTGTGAGGGAGCGTTGCAAGACACAAATATTTCATCCCCATAACTGCCTCCACGCCTTCATGGTTGCATATATCGCTTTCTCGGTGTATTTTATGGAAAAGATAACGTGAATCGTGCAAATTTTCATACGGTAAGATGTGCGGTAACATACTGCAACTTTTGGGAGGGGCATATTTTTTCACCTTCTTCTACCACACCATCAAGGCCTACTCGTTGGCTTGTCGTACGCTTTGGGCATCTTGGCGACATTGTTCTCACGTCCGGTGTTTTGCTACACTGGGGGCTGCACCTTGGCTGGCGTTTTGATTTTCTCACACGAGCAGAATGGGGCGGACTGCTGGAGCAGCATCCATTTATCGACAATATTGTCGGCTTACCCGATTCTGATCTTGCCTCGCCGCGTATGCTGCAAGTCTTTCATAAATTGGCAACCGACTATACCGGCTGGGGCCTTGTAGATCTCCATGGCACCCTGCGTTCGCACGCACTTTCCCTTTTGTGGAAAGGGCCGGTATTGCGATATCCAAAATTACGCATAGCGCGCCATCTTTTTCTGCTTTCTCGTGGCCGGTGGGGGGGAGAAGCCCTCTGCAATTTCTCCGTACCGCAACGCTATGCCCTCGCCGCCAGCGGCATACCCTATACCCTTGAGCCTGACAAAAAAGCAGTTCCTATCGGCAACGCCCCTGCCTACAAAGGCTGGGTGCCGCCAGCACGATCCGCCCTTCTTCCTTACATCGGCCTTTTGGAAAAAGAAAAGCAGTATGGGCGCGATCTTGTCAGTGAGGCCTTTGAGCAGACAGATATCGCTCCTGTCGCCCTGCATCCTTACGCAACCCACCCCTACAAAACCTGGCCAAAAAATCACTGGTATAAACTGGCAGAACTTTTAGACAAACAGGCTATTCCCTGGATACTCCTTGGGCGCGGGGATCCCCTCTTTCCAGGCGACAAGCGCGACTATGTAAACCGCACCACCCTGCGCGAAACATGCGCCCTTCTGTCCCGGTGCCGCGGATTAGTTTCCGGCGATTCCGGCCCCATGCATCTGGCGTGTGCCGTGGGCACACCCGTTCTGGCGCTCTTTGGCCCAACCTCAAGAGAATGGGGGTTTTACCCCACTGGCCCCCGCGATCTTGTTTTTGAGAAAAAGATGTCGTGTCGCCCCTGCTCACTTCACGGCGACAACGCCTGCCAACA
>JAVBJS010000096.1:0-10954 GCA_031546885.1 Desulfovibrio sp. | reverse complement strand
CCCCCCCCCCCCCCCCCCCCCCCCCCCCCCCCCCCCCCCCCCCCCCCCCCCCCCCCCCCCCCCCCCCCCCCCCCCCCCCCCCCCCCCCCCCCCCAGTATCTTTCTCAAAAGAGTTTCCTCCCCAGTGTTTCATTGCATATGCTGGCTAGTGTTTCGTTTCAACAACCAACGCATACGGCCACAAATCCATACCCCCATCAAGCACATAAAGATCTGTTGCGCCAAGATCTGCGAGCATGCAGGCTGCGTTATAGGCGTGGTTTGCTGTTGCGCAGACCAGCACCAGGGGGGTGTTGCGTGGCACCTCGTCTTGCAGGCGCTTTTTCAGTTGTGTAAAGGGAATATTATAGGCTTCTTGCAGGTGCCCGTGCTGCCATTCTGTTTGAGAGCGTAAATCCAGGGTAAAAAAAACAGCTCCAGCGGCGGCGGAAGCAAGAAACTCATCAGGGCTGATGCCTTGGATGATGGTGGTGCATTTGTTGCGCAGAATGGAAGCGCAGCGCGTAAGAAGGGCTCCGGCAATGCCGGGAATATACTGCATTGCCAACTGGGTTGCTGTTGTTTGATTGGAAAGGGCAGCGAGCATCATACCGAAATATCCATCAAGTGTGGCTTCATCCATATTAAATCCAAGAGCCTGCACTCCGATGATGTGGCCAGTGTCTTTACGGCAAATAAGGGCGAGCGTAAGTCTGCCTTGTGTATTCAAAGACATGGAGACAATGGCGTGCTCGGCTGCAATACCGGCCTTTGTCGCTTCCGCAAGGCTGAAGCCTGACCGGCAAAGAACCATGCTGTCGGTACTGATGTGGTGTGTACCAAGAAGCATGTTTGCAGGCAAAGGTGTTTGCGCAATAGCTTCTACCGTGTAATTTGCACTGGTATTGGCGGCTTCTTCGCTGCCGGCGTAAGAAGGAAAACTGCTGAGTGCGGCGGGAGCAACTCCTGTGCCGATGATGTAAACAGTCTCGTCGGCGGCTGATTCTTTAGCCATCCTGCCGAAGGAATCAAGGGTAAAACCTTCCTCCCGTAAAAGTGGGTGGCGCGCCATAATGGCATCTGCCCAGAGATAACAGCCGCCTTCAATGCATGTTCCGTCAGGGCAGGTAACGCTGTGTACAAGACGATCCTGCGGTGCGGTGCTGCCTTCTTGGGCGATAGCATCGACCAATTGAAAGGAAAGCTGATCGGGAGAAAGGTTGGGCAGTGCAATGCGGGTAACGGTTGGCCCGCTGTCATTCTGAAATTTCTGCTGAATGAGGGCGTCAATATGTGGCTCAATCCAGGGCGTCTTGTGGCTCTCCACCATAATCCAGGTGACGGCAAGGCCGTATTCTCTGGCGAGGCATACTGCATCAAGAGCGTGCATACCCGTGCCAATAACAACCGCAGGTTTTTTTTGGTCAGCACAGGCGGTAAGGGCGGCATGATTATTAATGGTAAAGCCTTGCAGTGGCGTGGCTATAACATTGCCGGCCCCTTGTAGAGCGCGTGGAATACGGGCCAGAGCAGGTACTTCAATAACAAGTTCTGTGTAGCGTACAGGGAGGCTGCCTTTGGTAGATGTAACAACAACCTCACTTTGAGCGAGATCCGGCATGATGTCCATGGCTTCAATGACACCGATGCGGCGGGTGGCCGCTAATTCAAGATTGGGCAGACAGATTCTTTTTGCCAAGGGGCTATCGGCAGGCAGGGTAGGCAAATTCGCAGGAATAATAACATTTATCTCTTCATGAGGCAAACGGCGCTTGATGCGGGTGGCGCAGGTAACGCCCGTCATACTTGAAGCAATAACAATAATTCGACGCATGAAAGGCTCCTTGCTGCTTTTTATGATTGACAGACGCCGCTGGGGTGCATACCTTGAGCTTGAAACCGACCAGAAGTTGGTTTTTACATCCTTGTTATTTTTGCGAAGGGGTTCCCGAATGAGTATGCCCAATGCGTATGAAATTCTCTTGATTGCTGTTGTCGGTTTGGTGTTGTTTGGATCTAAAAAGCTTCCTGAAATTGGAAGTGGCGTTGGGCGGGCTATCAAAAACTTTAAAAAAGCCACATCCGAGCCTGACGAAATAGATATTACACCTCAGGCTGCGCCAAAACAGAAAGTAAAGGTTGAAGAAAACGAAAAAGTGTAAACGTGCTTACTTTTTTTCTTCTACTTTTTTTATAGCATCTGCAAGGTGCGTGAGCCAAATGTTGATAAAGCCAGTGTATTCAGCAGTGCCTTTGAGCACAGGAATACACTGGATATTATAAGCTTCTATTTGACTGCGCCAAGAACGTGGCGTTTCACCAGCCATGTCTGTTTCTGCGTGCTTGCCAATAACGGCAAGTAGCGGCAAAAGCCATGCCCGTCTTATATCTTTTCCTTGTAATAAGGGCAAGATATGATTAATGGAGCGGCTTCCTTCCAAAGTTCCTATAAAAATACGCGGATCAACCGCTAATACTTCTGCTGCAAGGGCATCGTACCCTGTGGCGGCGTCATGCTTTGTGCCGTGAGCCATGCAGATAACGGCGTCCTCTGGCTGGCGTTCTTTGGGAATGTGTGCCAGTAAGGCTCGTGCTGTGGGGGTGACATCAAGGGAAGAAGCCATGAGGGGCATACCAACCTCAATATGGGCAAAGCCGCTTTCTCGCTGTGCGTTGATAATGTCAGCATACAGGGCTTCATATTCCATGCCGGGAATGAGATGCAGAGATTGCACCGCAATATGACTATATTTTTCAAAAATCATACGGCACAAGGCTTTTTTCACAGAATCTGTTTTTTTTCGAGCGGCTGTTAGGCGATCGCGCATACGCTCGGAAGTGAAGGCCCAGCGAATAGGAATATGAGGAAAGAGTGCCCTAACCTTAGCATCAAAGAGAGCAAGGGTTTGCTGGCCCGTTGGGGTGGCAGAGCCAAACGCAACAAGAAGAATGCCTGTTTTGTGCAAAATCTTGGACATACTGCTCTCATAATCAAAAGTCAGCAAACGTGCATAGCCTGTGGAGTATAACCTTTTCGATGCTACGGTAAGATACTCAAAATAAGACGCTCCAGATTGTTGGGTTCCCCCTCTTGATAATCATCGGGATAAAGCAGGGCGGATTTATAGAAAATGGAATTGAGCCGTAAGGCGTTATTTGCTCCGGCTGCGAAGCTTTCAAGTGTTTCTGAGATCTGGGTGTACTGGGGATGATTTTTTTCCGCAGCTAGCATGGGTGCGGCGTCTCGCGCTATTTGAGCGAGGAGTAGAGCCTTTTGGTGCATAAAATCGCGATAAGTGGGCTCATCACCGTTACTGTGGAGAGCTGTGTTGGCATTCTTTTCTAGTGTGGCAATAGCTGCCGCACGTTCTTGTAGCCAGGGAAGAAGTTTTGCAGACATTGGCCGACTCGCTGGATAAGGTTGCAAGAGTAAAATAAGAAGCGTTATTTATTCATAACATTTAAAAATTCCGCATTACTTTTGGTATTGCGCATTTTGTCCAGCAAAAATTCCATACTGTCAATGGGACTCATGGGGGCCAGGATCTTACGGAGTATCCAGACTCGATTCAGCACATCGTCAGAAAATAGGAGTTCTTCTTTACGGGTGCCGGTACGGTTGATGTCAATGGCGGGGAATATACGCTTTTCAGACAGGTGACGATCAAGGTAAATTTCCATGTTGCCTGTACCCTTGAATTCTTCAAAGATAACTTCATCCATGCGTGACCCGGTGTCTATGAGGGCTGTGGCAATAATGGTAAGGCTGCCGCCTTCTTCTATATTGCGTGCGGCTCCAAAAAATCGTTTGGGCCGTTGAAGAGCGTTTGCATCCAGTCCGCCGGTGAGCACCCGCCCGGAAGAAGGAGTAACAGCGTTGTAGGCTCGGCCAAGGCGGGTAATTGAGTCCAGCAAAATAACTACGTTACGCTTACGTTCAACTAGACGTTTAGCTTTTTCCAGTACCATTTCGCATACCTGCACGTGGCGCTGGGGGGGCTCATCAAAGGTGGAAGAAATAACTTCCGCATTTTTAACGGTACGCTCCATGTCAGTTACTTCTTCCGGGCGCTCGTCAATCAATAGTACAATAAGATAAATGTCTGGATTATTTGCATTTATAGCGTTGGCAAGGCTTTGTAGCAAAATGGTTTTTCCGGTGCGGGGCGGGGCGACAATAATGCCGCGCTGCCCGCAGCCAATGGGAGACATGAGGTCAAGTACCCGCCCGGACATATTCTTGGCCCCATTTTCCATGGTGAGCATTTGATCGGGGTAGATGGGGGTGAGGTTGTCAAAGAGTACGAGGTTTTTGGCATTAGCGGGGGGTTCAAATCCAATTTCACTCACCTTGAGCAGAGCGAAGTAGCGTTCTCCCTCTTTGGGAGGGCGAATTTGCCCGGAAACAACATCACCCTTGCGAAGACTGAAACGTCGAATCTGCGAGGGCGAAACATAAATATCATCGGGGCCAGGCATGTAACTGCATAAGGGGGAACGCAGGAAGCCAAAGCCATCGGGAAGAATCTCCAGCACCCCATCCCCGTAAATGGCACCATTTTGTGATGCGCAATTTTGCAAAAGCGCAAAAATAAGCTCCTGCTTGCGCATGCTGCTGGCATTCTCAACATTATGAAGATCCGCAAGAGTCATCAGCTCCAGCATGCTTTTGACTTTAAGCTCAGACAGATTTAGCGTGGCAGGTTCGATAGCAGTGGGAAGAGCAACATCGACAACTTCAACATCAGGGGTGGATTTTTTTTTCCGCATAAAAAGAAAGGGGGTGAGGGTGAGAGGTTAAAAAGCCTTATGAAATGTCCCTGGGAGCATTTCAGCCTGTAATACTAATTCTAGACTAAAAGTGTGAGACTCTATGAGTGAGTTTGTACTTAATAATCAGTCGCCCATGAATCTTGAATAGACACAGATTCAGCTTTGGCAAATCATTCCAAATTCAATTATAAAATTACTATACTTCAGAATTAGAATAAATTGTACTGCTAAAAAGGCAGGAAATAACGGTATGCCAATTCTAAGCTTGTGTGTCTTGTTGTTACATGTAAGCATAATTGTCTCTTGTTTTTCAGAAGACAAAAATGCATAGCGCGCTGATTTTAATAGAATCCGTTGTACAACGGACATGCGCTTGCGTAAGTAGTGTGCGCAAACAAATATCTGGATGCTCACAGGGAACGAATTCATATCAGGAATCGGAGTAGTCAACTCCACAGGGGGGCAAATCCGGCGCAAAGGCAGCAGATAAGCATAGCTGTGAAAAGAATGCTGTACCGAAAAATAGTGTCGGCTAGTACTGTCGCAATATCACGCACATGCAGCCTGAGATAATTGTACATGACAGTTAAAGGCCTACGTAATGAGGCTGTAAACAAAAAGGAGGCGAATTGCCTGATATTGGCGATGTAGTATGTGTGGCAGACGCGGTGCCACATATGAATTTCCTTGAGCTACCTAGCCTAAGTGGTGAAGAATAGCAAGAGGTTTGCATCTTTTTTTTGAAGGGTTATATGGTTTTCTCTGATTTTGTAAGCACGTCTGCAAAAAACTCTTCAATAACCACCTTCATTTCTTCTGTTTTTTTATCAAATACACAGGCCAGCTCGGAAGTGACAAGAGTCATGGCCTGTTCAAGAAGACGTCTTTCACCAAAGGACAAATCCTTTTCGCCGCTGATAAGAATAAGTTCTTTGAGAACATAGCCTACATCAAGTAGAGAGGCGCTTTGCAGGCGTTCAGAGTATTCGCGGTAGCGTCTGTTCCAATTTTGGCCGGTGTACCCTGTAAAGGTGCTGCGATCCTGCAAGGAAAGAAGTACAGCCTCAGCTTCTTCTGTGCTGCATAGCCCACGAAGGCCAACGGCGACAGCATTTGATACAGGAACCATCACCGTAATATTGTTTGCAAGAATGCGAATGATATACAGTTCTATCGTCTGGCCACCAACGGCTTTCCGTTCAAGGCGTTCAATTTTCCCAACGCCTTGTGCGGGATAAACTACAAGCTGGTTAAGGGAAAACACAAATCTGCTCCTCAAGAGTCAACGCAACAGTATGTACAGGAAAAGATAAAAATTTATAAAACAAGAGCATGGTTATGTAGATATGACAGCGGCAAAATTGTGGGGCATGGTCACATGTGCCGCTCTGAAGCAAGGATTTTGTCTGCGATAGAACCAGCTTTCATGCAGAAGAAGCATTTTATTATTATTACAAAATAACCTTGGCTTGCCAAGTGTTTCTTTTATACACCATGAGAGCATATATTGCAATTTTTATATCTGTTATCAGGGTTGCGTATTTTGAGGCCATTAGGCTTTAAAAGAAAGGCACGCTACGTTATTCGCGTGCAGGCACCTGCTGCACAGTTGCCAGAGGCCATTGTGCAATGGCTTTGTTATGTAAAAGAATTACAGTAGCGTTGGGCCTGCGTATATTCCTTACGCATAAAGAGGAGAGCTCCTTCAAGTATCGCCGGCATAACTGTTTGCAAGAGGGGCGCTTCTGCTGAGGTGAAGCGGCTGAGAACATAGGAGGCAGTATCCGGGTAGGTGGGCCTGCCAATGCCAAGTCGAAGGCGATAAAAATCTGGGGTGCCAAGGTGCTGCTGAAGAGATTTGAGCCCATTGTGCCCGGCGTTGCCACCCCCCTGTTTGAAGCGGATGCGGCCGAGGGGTAAATCCAGTTCATCATGCATAACAAGTGTTTGCTGTGGCAAAAGGCGATAGTACGCGAGTATCCGCTGTACGGCCTCTCCGCTTTTGTTCATGTAGGTGAGTGGTTTTGCAAAAAGCCAGGCCTGTCCGGCAAGGGGGCCTTTGGAAATATTGGCCCGCAAGAGAATAAAAGGATCATTTTTTCCCGAAAGGGTGCTTACGCTTCCATAATCCTGACACAACACAACAAGGGCGTCCAATGCCATGAAGCCGAAATTATGGCGTGTCTCTTCGTAATCTTTACCAGGATTGCCAAGACCGACAATCAGCCCTGTAAGTTCCATATATTTTCCTGCCTCTCGAGAGTATTTTAGCTTTAAGATTTTTACAAAAAATGTTTTGGCGACTCTGCCAATATTCATCGAAAATGGTGGATAAAACAAGTATACTTTTTGAGCAAGCTAACGTATTATCCATCATTATGAACTGGTATCGTTATTTTTCTGCTTGTCCTACAAGAATGCGAGGTTGCCACATGCGCATCCTGGTTATTTTTTTGGCCTGCTTATGCTTAAGCAGCATTGTTCCCGTCAGTCGTGCAGCGCAAGCGACACAGTGCGAGATAACGTGGCAGGCCTTTCGCTTACCTGCCGCCGCGCCTCCGGCGCAGATTCTCCCAAGCACTAACTCCTCCCTTGCTCCTTCCACCGCTCCTGCGTTTACACCCAAGACAAACGCAACCCTGTCCTCTCTTGCCAACGGCACAGTCCCCCATCTTTCTCAGTCCACACTCGTTTCAGCCAGTACAAAAAATGCAAGCAGCAATGCATCTGCTAAAAATCCTTTTGTCGTTTCGGGAGATAGCGTTTCTGTTGCCCTTGTGGGCCAGGAGGCCGGAGCCACTGTTGAAAAACCGCAAGGGTTTATTCTCGCGCTTACGCTGATACCGCCACCGGATGTTTATATTTACGGGCCAAAGTCATCTTTTGGTTTGCCTACTTCTGTTGAAGTGCGTAGTTTTTATGGTGAAGCGGATACTGTGGGCAAGCTTTTGCCGGTTCGCCCTCCCATACCTACAGCTAAAAAAGATACTCCCTTTGCAAAAACTGCCCAGTTGGGCGTGAATGACAGTTTTGCGCTCATTTATTATGGGCCGTCGGTATTTTTGGTGGATGTGCCAGTAAGCGATGAAAAGATGAAAGTGCGCGTAAAGGCCTCAGGGCTTTTGTGCTCAGGCGCAAGCTGCACGCCTTTTTCGCAGGAGCTCGCTCTGAATCTTGGCCGTGAAGACATTGCGGCCCTCCCCAAGGCAGATACACAGGCTTGGTGGGCGGAATGGCAGCAAGGCCAAGGTGCCACTGTACAAACCTCTCATGACGCGGCACGTGCCACAGCCGAACAGCCGGGGGGAGAGGCTGAACGCAACGCTACCCCAAATGATTTTAAAGCATTTTTTGCTGAGCTTCAACCTCGCTATTTCAGTCCTGCCCTTGAAGTAGAAGAATTGGGTGGAGCTCTTTTTTTAGGGCTTATTGCAGGTATTCTGCTTAACCTGATGCCCTGTGTTCTTCCGGTCATAAGCTTGAAATTCAGCGCGCTCATGGCTGTTACCGCCATGGTGGACAAGGAAGCTCAAGCAAAGGCCTTTCGTTTATACTGCCTTGTTTTTGCTGCTGGTATCATGACATGGTTTGTTATTATGGCCATTCTTGTGGGTGGCGCGGGGTGGGCCTGGGGTGAGATGTTTCAAAACCCCTGGGTTATTACCATTCTTGGTTTAATACTGTTTTTATTGGGATTAAGCCTGTTCGGTGTTTTTTCTCTCCCTGTTTTTGACTTGAAGGTATCAACACCAAGCCACCCCCATTGGCAGGCTTTTGCCGGTGGTATGCTGGCAACATTGTTGGCAACACCGTGCAGTGGTCCCTTGCTTGGTGGGGTTTTGGGGTGGGCGCTTCGCCAGCCTTTGCCTGTGCTTATGTTGTGCGTTATCAGCATTGGTGTGGGCATGTCTTCTCCCTATGGTGTTCTGGCCTTTTTCCCGCGGCTTGTGCATCTTTTTCCTCGGCCTGGCGCATGGACTATTCGACTTGAGCAGCTTCTCGGCTTTTTCCTTATGGCAAGCGTTGTTTATATTGTTACACTGCTGCCTTCCGAGTGGGTTGTTGCCTTTTTGATGAATGTGCTTGCCATTGCTTTTGCCGCATGGCTCTGGGGACAGGTAGGGCACCTGGGAGCAAGCCGCAGGCGGCGCATTATTTCCCGCATAGTCGCTGTTGCCGCCATTGCCCTGGCGCTCTGGTGGGGAAGATCCTCACTGAAAGAAGACTTTACTTGGGAACCTTTTGAGCCTGTTTCGTTTACAGAACTTGTTGGAAAAGAACGCTTACTTGTTGAATTTACTGCTGATTGGTGCCCAAGCTGTAAGGCTCTGGAGCATACAACCTTGAATCCAACCCGTATGGCCACCTTGCGCGAGCGCTATAAAATGCGTACTATTAAGGTAGATCTCACACGAGATGCAGAAGTAGGAAAAGAGTTTTTAAAATCCCTTGGGAGTGGAAGTATACCCATACTGGCAATTTTCCCCAAGGGGGAAAAAGCTAACAGACCTGTGGTGCTGCGTGATCTTGTTACACCAAGTCAGTTAAAAGAAGCATTATCGAATACATTTAAGAATGAATAATCAAGTAAATCTTTGAAAGACCAGATGAGGTCGTTATGTCAAACTATACAAATTCATTGTCTTCTTTTGATACCAGCGGTGTTTTGGCAAACGTAACCGCACATAATCTCGCTAATATTTCCACAGAAGGCTATCTTCCCCATAGGATGGACAGCCAGACAGGGCCTGGAAATCAGGGTGTGCAGGTTGGAGCTATCTACCCTGACCCCGGCCCAGCCATTATTACACACTTTTTTGAACGTGAACCTCATATTGGGCTTGAGCAAACAGCAGAGGGTATGCACAATGCCGCTGTTGCTTACACAGACAGCCGCTCCTATGAATATGGGCTTATGGGGCAAGCCGATTCCTATGCAGCCTGGCGTGTTCAGGAGCATCAGCATTTTATTGACGCCCATAACGTCACCTTTGCCGAAGGGAGTAATACCAACCTTCCCCTTGAACTTGCCAATCTCGCCCACGCTCAAACAGCTTTTACCACCAATGCCGCTGTTGTTCGAACCTTGGACACGATGACAGGCTCTTTGTTGAATGCTGTGTTGTAAAAGCTAAGCTTTAACGACTTTTTGAGGAGGGCGTTGCCTCCTAAAATCCCATAAAACAAAAAAATATGCAAATTAAACCCGTAGTTGTAAAATATGCGGGTTTAATTTGTATTGACCTGGTGGCAACTGCGCAGCAGGTGCCCGCAAGCGAGCAGCACAATCGCCAGAGTTTGTTGCGTTGCGCGACGAACTCCAAGGGAGAGATAGTATGACAGCATTTGTAAGAGTTGCAGCAGGTATCATCTGGAAAGATGGTTTACTGCTGGTTGCTTGCAGGCCAACACATAAGCCGCGTGGTGGGTTTTGGGAGTTTCCTGGGGGTAAGCAGGAAGTGGGTGAGAGCATGCAAGAAACCTTAGCTCGGGAACTACTTGAAGAGTTGGGAATCCGTGTAATGTCAGCGCAGCTTTGGCAGGTGAGGGAACATGCATATCCCGATCTGAGGGTGGAATTACATTTTATTCATGTTCACGCTTTTGAAGGCGAGCCTCAGAGCAACGATGGGCAGGAACTGCGGTGGGTTACCCCTATTGAAGCACAGTTGATGAATTTTTTACCCGCCGATATTGCTGTTGTTGCAGAATTGCTGTCGCTGGGGTGATTTCATGGGTATGTTCGTAATACATTTTGAGATCGTTGCACAAGGCAACGATCTCTGGCGTTTGCTCCGCAGGTGCCGCAGCCATTGTGCACTGCCCTCGAATAACAAGCGGCCATTACAAAATGGTCTCTAATAGGGAGGGTGGGGGTTTTGGAGGAGGGAGCCTCAAGAGGATCATTCCCTTGGGGTTCCCTCTCCCAATATTTCCATGCAATATTCTTAGCTAGTGTGCACCGCTGCTGTCTGCAACCTGCCCTGCTTTGGGACGTGAGAACCAGACGAGGATGATAAGTGAAAGCAATAGTATTGAGGATGCCCAGAATATTTCGTTTGAGGCGATGAAAAAACCTTGCCTTGTAATTTCTTTGGCAATGAAGGCTTTTGCTTGCGTGGGAGATAGGCCCAGCGATTCAAGACGGGTGAGGGCTTCTACCGCAATGGGGTTATACAAGGAGATATTTTCTGTAAGTACT
>JAVBJS010000024.1:0-13185 GCA_031546885.1 Desulfovibrio sp. | reverse complement strand
GAGGCCATTGCACAATGGCCTCTGGCAACTGCGTAGCAGGTGCTCGCAAGCGAACAGCGCAGCGTGCCTTTCTCTTTATCTTCACTGGATAAGAAAATGTATCGTTTTATCTTGCTGAAAAATAAGACATAATTTTCCAACAAGCTTTCAAAATCCGCTACGAATTTTGAAATAAAGGCACGCTGCGCTGTCCGCTTGCGGGCGCTTGCTGCGCAATCGCCAGAGTTCGTTGCAATGTGCAACGAACTCAACTTGATATTGCATAACATTTTTGTTGTACAAAAAGACAAGGGCCCGCTCTTTATTTTATATCTTACATAGCTTTAGAACAATAAACAACCGCCAGAAACGCGACAGGTAATTACCTGATGCAAGTTATATGCGAGAAGAGAATGTGTGGAGAGAGAGAAGATAACATTTACGACAATGAAGGCGGCCCAGCCACAAGCATCTGCGCGAGTGTCATATCCACTTTGGGAAGGCGTACTCCCAGGCGCTGGTAAAGCTCAAGCTCAAGAGCGGCCAGCTCCTTATAAAAAGGAGTCCGATCCAGGGTTATGCTGTCCAGCAAGAGAGGGGCGGTACTCACTGCCGTAGAAGATGCCGGTGAGATAACGCAAGGGTGAGCGTCACCCGCGGGGGCAGGAAGCTGACCTCTCTGGCGTGCTTCATGAAGGCCGACAAAGCGGGAGCATCCGGGAAAGATACGCTCGCCACCGTGAGGCAAGGTCATTTTGTTGCGGGTGCCATGCAGGCGACAGATCATAAGGCGGTGGGAGTAGAGGCCGCACCGTCCATTTTCATTGAGAGGGCACATGGCGGTGGGCAAAGCATTGATAGCGAGGGCTTGCGTGCAATGCTCCATATAGATATGCGCTTGCCTGACGTATAGCGTTCGCTTGGCAGAGGATAAAGCATTAAGCCCCTTCCACAGGTAAATCCATTCCACATAGGTATGATGCTGAAAATAGCTGGTGCAGCAGTTATCTTCACAGCCTGAGCACGATAATCCGGCAGTGCGGGCGCAAACACTGTAGGCTTGCTCCATGCGCTGATACAGCTCTGTCAGTTTGGCGAAGGTGCCTTTTGCAGTGCTCATGATCTATTGGACTTTCGGAAAATACATTGTGGGAATGGGAAGGAGACGCTCATTTCAAGAGGGGGTGGGAAGCGCAAAGACAAACGCGAGCCACGACAAAATAAAATACACGCCGCCTTGCAATTTTGTTTCACAGGGGTTGCTCCAGCCATTCCGCAACAATACGGGCGTAGGTGGCGGAGGGGGCAGTGCCACCTGTTACAGTGTATGTAGCCGCAGCTTCATAGAGCTGTGCCCGTTCATTATAGAGATCCTCTATGGTTTGACCGGGAGCAATGGCAAGGCCACGTTCAGGTTTACGGGCTATGCGTTCCAGAATTTCCGGCAAGGGAACATAAATGTAGATGATGGGCCCAAGGGAGCGCAAATGATTCATAGCATGGCTTCGATATATCGCGCTGCCGCCTGTGGAGATGATGGTGCGGTTTATCGAAATTCGACAGATGATTGCTCCTTCTATGTCAAGAAACTGCTCTTTTGTCATGCCGCTGGCAATATCTTGAAGAGGGGCGCCGTAGGTGGCCTCAATCAAATTGTCCGCATCAAGCTGAGGCCAGCCAAGAATGGCAGAAAGCTCGCGTCCGAGGGTGGTCTTGCCGGATGCCGCCATGCCGATGATGCTGATGCAGCCAGATGGTGCAACTTTTTGCGGATGAGGAACAAATAGAGGGGGCATATTTTTTTTACATCCTCACTGCGTCTTGCGGGCTTCTCTGATGATACGACGATTTTCCTGAAAGATGCAGCGAATGATGGCTTCCCTGTCGTCTGTGCGAAGAGTCGAGTAGATTGCGCTGTAGACGCTGTTGCGTGGATCGTTCACGGGGGGCGTTTTATCTATCGTTTGTATTTGTGCAATGCAGGAAGCTATTTTAATTGGATATTCTTCAAGTACTATGACTATCTCCAATTGATCGTCCGGGGCAAGAGGTTGTGGGCACTCCAAAGTTATGCCGTCGCCCCCAAGTTGCACGATATAGCCCTCGTAAGGAAATTCTTTTTCCAGATCATCTTTTTGAATGTGGGCGAGGATCAGGTCGAGCTTTCTGTCCATTTCACTTAAAAAGCGGGCAAGGGCTTCAGGGAGGCGGCTTTGTGCAAAGATAGCATCTCGAACGAGGGGGTCTGTGCATTGCGGGGGAAGGTGACAACGCTGCGTGTCTGCTCCATCCGTCACACGAAAGAGGCATCGTTTTTGTATGGTCGAAGATGCAAACATAGCGTAGCGCCTCTAAAAAATGTACTTTGTTCTCCCCTTGCGGATGAGGGGGAGGGGTTGGGCCGGGGGCACAGGCTCGGTGGAGAGAAATTCAAGGGGGTCATCCCTCTGGAGTTCTCTCCACCATGTATTTTTATTGTCCCAACTATTTGCCTGTGGCTAAAAACTGCTTGGCGCGGGAGGCTTCAGGGCTACCGGGGTAACGCTTTATCAGATCATTCAGGCGTTCCTTCGCAGCATCTTTTTTACCGGCATTTTGCAGGGCAAGGCCTTGCTTCAGCATGGCGGCCTGCACCTTTGAACTGCCCGGAAATTTCTCGATAACTTCCTGGTAAGCAAGCGCTGCACGAGGGTAATCCTTCATTTCAAAGTAGGATTCGCCTTCCCAGAAGCGAGCGTTCCCAGCCATTTTATGCTTGGGGAAGGTGGTGGAGAAGTCTTTAAAGGCGGCAGCGGATTCTTTATACTTGCGCTGATCGTACAGCTTGATACTGCTATCGTACAGGGCTGTGGCCGTGTCCACCGGGGCGTTGGTTGCCTTGGCAGGCTCAGAGCCGGCAGAGGTGGGCGCACTGCTGCCACCGCCGCCGCCACCGTCAAGGGAGCTTGTGTTAATGGCGAACTGGGAACCCATCTGGCGCAGCACGGCTTCCTGACGGTTTACCCTGTCCCGAAGTTGTGCCAGCTCACCGCCGCCCTCGCCAGAGCTTTGCCGTTGCAGGTCATCTATTTTGCCTTGTACTGCATTCAGATCCTGGCGCATGGTCTGCATTTGCGACCACATTTCCGCTTGCCCCGGCAGAACTTGCTCAACATTGCCCACCTGTGAGGACATCCGTTGCAGTTGCTCTTCATGGCGGGCCACCTGTTGACTCAGGCTTTCACCACTTTTACCGCTTCCGCCACCGGACTGCATGCCGGGAATGCAGCCTGCAAGGAGAGGAAGAAAAATAAGGGATGCGCCTATGCGAAAAATACGAGCGTTCAAGGTAAACTCCTTAAATAAAACTATTGCACAATTGATTTTATTAAATATTTTAGCATTGAGGCTATCGCGTGAATAGATACGGTAAAAAAATATTTTCACGCTATCTTGCTGAAAAAATGCATGATTTTTTAACAGGTTTTCAAGATTCGTTGCGGATTTTGAAAAAAAGGCACCCTGCGCTGTTTGCTTGCGCGCATCTGCTATGCAACGGACTTTAAATATGTTCACCAGCGCGTTTACGGCCGATAAAAAAGTAGGCCAAACCACCGATAACCGGAACAAATACCCCTATGGCAAGCCAGATCATACGTTGTTCGGAAGAGGGAAATTTATGATGAAAGGCGTGCCAGATGGCCCATAGATTAATCAGGCTTGGCAAGGCCAGCAAGGCTATTTTAGCGGCAAAGGGCATGCTTATGGCTCCACGGTGCCTGGGGGCTGTTTGGTTTATTTTTGTTCTGGTGGAATCGACGAAGATTTTTTTGGTGCAGGAGTATTGATAATAAGCAGTGCTGTCACCCCGGCGCCAAAACAGATAGCCATGTCCGCAACATTAAAGGCAGGCCAGTGCCATCCTTCGTAGTAAAAATCCAAAAAATCTATTACGGCTCCTAAACGTATTCTGTCAATAGCGTTACCAAGGGCTCCTCCTAAAATGCTTCCCAACCCGACAAAAAGAGTAGTATCGGTCTCTGCGGCAGTGCGAGCAATAAAAAAAACAACCCCTACAGCAAGAAGGGTGGCGCCAAGGAAAAACCAGATTTGCCAGTCTATGCTGGGGCTGTTTAAAAAGCCAAAGGCCGCGCCACGATTACGAACGTTTACCAAGCTAAAAAAGCTGGTCACAGGAATGCTGTGCTCCAAAGCTATATATGCGTTAGTTAGCCATTTCGTAAGCTGGTCAAGGGCCACCAACACACAGGTAATAAGAAGAATAACACGATACCGCATAGAGTCCCATTTTCAGTTTAGAGCAAATAGAGGCTATTGCACAATGGCCTCTGGCAACTGCGCAGCAGGTGCTCACAAGCGGACAGCGCAGTGTGCCTTTATTTCAAAGCAGCTTCTGCTTTGAAATCATTCGATAAAAATTATGCCTTCTCTTGCTATTTTGTTTTTAAGGGTCAACGAAATAGTGTTCGTTGTATTGTGCAACGCTCTCAAATAATAGATGAAATAGTCTCAGATATAATACATTTGCCTCCGGCGGCCAATGAGCCTGAGGCCCTTTGGAAACCCCGCATTGGAATTATAAAAGCGAGCTTATACGCACAGGGCATGTATTTATTTCAGCACAATACAGACTGAGAAAAGCTAGCGCGGTAGCCCATCAAAATCATTATCCAATGCAATACACACTTCTTTAAACTTGTTGCAGGGCAATAGTATTGTACTCATATAATCCTCAATGCCGGGTCAAGGGACGGCAGTCCCTTGCGGGGGTTGGGGCGGAGCCCCATACTCTTTCAAGATCTGGCTTCAGCAACCTTACAGGCTTTGCAGCACTGCCGTACAGCGCGGGCAAGCATCTGCATACTGCGCATCACTGCCAAGCTGTGTGCTATAAATCCAGCAGCGCGCACATTTTTCCCCTTCGGCTTTTTTCACCTCAAGGGCGATACCTTCCATATCCGCCACAGGCAAGGCGCTGGCGGGTGCCTCCTGGAAGGAGCGGACATGCAATTGCGAGACAATGAAGAGGGCGCGCACATCTGTCGGCATTCCTTCAATAAGAGAGCGCAACGCATCACCCACATATAAGGTGACGGCGGTGTCAAGGGCGTGCCCGATCTCGCCGTTTTTGCGCAATGGCTCAATGGCGCGGGTAACAGCGGCACGCACCTGCAACAGCAGATCCCAGTTAGCGCGTTCCTCCGGCTGGAGGGAAAGCCCGGTCAGGCTCGTGGTTGTAAGAGCGAACACCGTGGAAATATCTGGGCGCAAGGCTGTGCCCAGATGCGAGAACACTTCTTCTGCCGTGAAGGATAAGACGGGAGCCATATCCGCTGTTAACAGCAATAAAATCCGCCAGATGGCCGTTTGCGCCGAGCGGCGTTCGGGGCTTTTTGGGCCGGAAGCATACAGGCGGTCTTTCAGCACATCAAGGTAAAAAGCGGAAAGGTCTGTCACGCACAGGTTATGCAGGGTGTGAAATACCTTATGAAATTCGTAGGCTTCATAGGCTTGCTGTACTTCCTGGTGGGTGCGGGTGACAACGTCCAGGGCGTAGCGATCCAGCGGGTCAAGGTTGGCATCGGCTACAGCATCGGCCGGGGAAAAATCCTTCAAATTGCCTAAGAGGTAACGGCAGGTATTGCGAATGCGGCGGTAGGCGTCTACCTGTCTATTCAGAATTTCATCAGAAATCCGAATATCCTCGCGGTAATCTACCGAAGCCACCCACATGCGCAAGATTTCCGCGCCGTACTTGGTAATAATTTCTTCTGGGGCCACGACATTGCCAATGGACTTGGACATTTTCTTGCCCTCGCCATCTACAACATACCCATGCGTCAGCACTGCCTTGTAAGGGGGGACGCCACGTGTGCCCATGGAAGCAAGGAGAGAGCTGTGAAACCAGCCCCTATGCTGATCTGATCCTTCCAAATATAAATCTGCCGGAAAACGGCATTGGCTGCGCTGCTCAACAACAGCCGCAAAGCTGGTGCCGGAATCAAACCAGACATCCAGGATGTCTGTTTCCTTGCGCCATGCCTTGCCGCCGCAATGCGTGCAGGTATGACCTGACGGAACGATATCTTCAAGGGAAGCTTCAAACCAATAGTCGCACCCTGCCGGATGCTTGGCAAAGCGATCCGCCATATCCCGGTTCCAGGCAGCCTCATGCCAGACCTCGCCGCAACCTTCGCACAGAAGGGCTACAATGGGGACACCCCAGGTGCGCTGGCGAGAGATACACCAGTCCGGCCGGTTTTCAATCATGGCATGGATGCGCTCTTCGCCCCAGGCAGGAATCCAGCGAACGTCATTGCGGATAGCCTCAAGAGTGCGTGCGCGTAGGCTATTCTTTTCCATAGAAATAAACCATTGGGTAGTGGCACGGAAAACAACCGGTTTCTTACAGCGCCAGCAGTGTGGGTAAGAGTGGCTAATCTTGCTTTGCGTCACCAGGTTGCCCACTTCCATGAGCTTGGCGATCACAAGAGGGTTTGCCTCAAAAACTGTTTTTCCCGCAAAAAATTCTACAGCCGGTAAAAAGCGCCCGTCGTCATCAAGGGGCGAAAGAATTTCAAGGCCATACTTCAGGCCCATTTCGTAATCTTCCCGCCCATGCCCTGGTGCGGTATGAACGCAACCTGTGCCCGCCTCAAGCGTAACATGCGTTCCCAGCACTACAGGGGAGGGGCGATCATAGAACGGATGTCGGGCAATAAGGCCTTCCAGGGCAGCACCTTTCACAATGGCAACGGTTTCAACATTGACCCAGCCAAAAACTTGGCGACATTCATCAAGGCGCTCTTCGGCAAGCAGGTAATATTCGCCTTCCACGGAAACGAGTGCGTAATCAAAGTCAGGGTGCAGGGCCACAGCCATATTATCCGGTAGTGTCCACGGTGTGGTTGTCCAGATGACAAGCCAGGTGTGCCCGGCAGCAGCGCGGGGCAGCATGGTTGCAAGACGCTCATCTGTGACAGCGAAGCGTACATATATGGAAGGGGAGGTGTGGTCGTAATATTCCACCTCTGCCTCTGCCAGCGCGGTGCGGCAGGAACAGCACCAGTGGATAGGTTTTTTACTGCGGGCAACAGAACCGGCAGCCATGAAATTGCCCAATTCCCGTGCCGTTGCAGCCTCATAGGTGGGGGCCATGGACATATACGGCTCATCCCACGTTCCAAAAACGCCCAGCCGCTTAAATTCCTTGCGCTGCACATCTATCCACTTGGCAGCATATTCACGGCACAAACGGCGAACCACCGGGGCCGGAAGTGTTTTTTTCTTCTCGCCCAGCTCGTGCTCCACCTTCAGCTCAATGGGCAGCCCGTGGCAATCCCAGCCCGGCACATAGTGCGCTGAATACCCTTGCATATTGCGAGATTTTACAATGATATCTTTCAAAATTTTATTGAGAGCCGTCCCGAGGTGGATGTGGCCGTTAGCATAGGGAGGGCCGTCGTGCAGAACAAAGGTTCCCCGCTCGCCCCCGGAAGCAACCATGGCAGCATATGCGCCAGTCGCCTCCCACTGCCGCAAAACCTCCGGCTCACGCTGGATGAGGTTCGCTTTCATGGGGAATTGGGTGTCGGGCAGGTTCAATGTCTTTTTATAATCGGTCATGACGGCTCCATCACAAATCGAGGCTGTTAGGTATCTTATTTATTGAATGTTCACTTGCGAATTCTTATTCATGTGCCATGATGCTGTGGAAGTCAAGAAAAAGCAGGGCTGGTGTATGAAGAGAAAGATAGGGACACTACCCCTTTGAAAAGGCTGTTTTTCCCTCTTCCTCGCCCTCCATTTTCCTGAAACTTTTGCACTGAGAGCAGGGGAATTTCAAGATTATGCGTTACTTTTGGAATAGTCCATGCCTGTGGCTATGTTGGCGGCATGGCAGCCCAAAATGGGGTTTCCAAAGGGATTCAATCCCTTTGGCCGCCGGAGGCATAGCCAATTTTACATTCGCTGATCCGTAACCCGGCGAGATTTTCCAAAGGAGCGGGGGAGGCTGCCATATGGAGCAACTGTCACGGTGGCGCTGACGAGCACATGGGAGTGCAGGCGTTTTTCTACGGCTGTGGCAAGCGAAGTCAGATCGCCCGCTGCGGTCTGAGCCTGTTCCACTTGAAGCTGCATGACATCACGCCCGTTTTCACGGGTGAGGATGATATGATATTCTGATGCAAGCTCAGGGAATTCCTGCAAGACGTTGGCTATTTGTCCGGGGTATATGTTCACGCCTCTAAAGATGATCATATCATCTGATCGTCCGAGCAAATGGTCATGCCGGGGCATGGTACAGCCACAGGAGCAGGGAGAGGGCAGAAGGCGGGTAAGATCGCGGGTACGGTAACGAACAAGGGGGCTTGCCTCCTTGCAAAGGGAGGTGACCACCATTTCCCCTATCTCGCCAGGGGCGACAGGGGTGAGGGTTTGCGGGTCAAGCACCTCGATGATAAAAAGATCGGCCCAGTAATGCAGCCCTTCATGGGCGCGACACTCAAGGGCTGTGCCGGGGCCGTACATTTCGGTCATGCCGCCGATATCAAAGCTTTCTTCCACACCAAGGTTACGCTCAAAGGCCCGGCGCATTTTTGGGCTGTGCCCTTCTGCTCCAAAAATAACCTTCTTGAGGACAATGTTATCTTGCAGACCATGCCGCTGTATTTCTTCTCCCATGAGCAAGGCCATGGAAGCCGTACTGCAAAGGCAGGTACTTTTTAAATCTGTGAGCATTTGCAGGTGAATTTCCAGGTTACCGGCACCAACAGGAATGGTGAGCGCGCCAAATTCTTCGCACCCAAGCTGAAAGCCCGCACCGGCTGTCCACAGGCCATAGCCCACGGCAATCTGCACGCGATCCTGAGGCGTCAATTCCGCCAGCTCAAAACACCGCGCCATCTGCAACGCAAAGGTGTGAACGTCTTTTTGCGTATAGGCAAGAATTTTACGTTTACCTGTGGTTCCTGATGAGGCATGCACCCGCACCACATCACTTTCCGGCACAGAGAGCAGGGGGAGTGGATACCCTTCACGAAGATCTTCAGTGGTTGTGAAGGGAAGATGCTGCAAATCGTCAAGGGTCTGTATGCCTGCCACATCAACACCGGCATTTTTGAATTTCTCTCGATACTGCTGACTATGGGCATAGGTGTGCAGCACTGTCCAGCGAAGGCCGTTCTCCTGCACTCGTATCAATTCGTCGTTGGTGAGTCGTGGAATAAAGTGAGGCATATATTCTCCTTATTGTGCAATGATCTCGTATCATAAATAAAGGCAAGAGAAAACCCCCCCCGGAGCTGCTTAGCCGCGAGCATATCTCCAATTTTCTTGCCTAACACAGGCCGTTGGCATATGCTTTACAGATGTTAACTTATCCACAAATTGCACCGGAAATTTTCAGCATCGGCCCCATATCGGTTCGCTGGTACGGCACCATGTATCTTTTTGGCTTTTTAAGCGCATGGCTGCTGGGGCGAGCCCGCGCTAACCGCACAAAATTATTCACCCCCGCCGCATTCGAGGACGTTTTGGTGTGGGGAATTTTTGGCGTTGTGGTTGGAGCCAGGCTTGGCTATGTCATTTTCTATAAGCCTTTTTTCTACATGGAAAACCCTTTAGCCATTTTTCAAGTATGGCATGGGGGCATGTCTTTCCATGGCGGACTGCTGGGGGTCATGGTGGCTCAGTGGCTGGCCGGCAGAAAATATGGCAAATCCTTTTTTGAGGTAATGGACTTCATGGCTCCCCTTGTTCCGCCAGGGCTTTTTTTTGGGCGCTTGGGAAACTTCATTAATGCAGAGTTATGGGGCAATGTTACCACAAGCCCCTTGGGCATGATTTTTCCTGGGGGTGGGCCTCTGCCACGGCATCCTTCACAGCTTTATGAAGCAGTCTTTGAAGGCGCTGTTCTTTTTACTTGCTTGTGGATTTTTTCAGCAAAGCCTCGCCCTCGCATGGCTGTTAGCGGTGCCTTTGCTTTGGGATATGGATTTTTTCGTGCTTTTATTGAATTTTTCCGCCAGCCGGATGCTCACCTTGGCTATCTCGCCGGAAATTTTCTAACCATGGGTATGGTGCTTTGTGTGCCGCTCATGGCTTTTGGAGTGATCCTATTGATCCTTGCGTATAAAAAACCCTCAGTTGCATAATTTTTTTTTGATACTACTCCAGCAGGGGGGAGCGATACTATGAGTGCTTTACAAAAGAGCCTTTTCGGACTGCTTTATTTTATTTTTTTAATTGTATCTCTAGCTCCTTCACCTGCCCAAGCGGCGCAAAGGCAAGCGAAAGCCCCTGCGAACAAAGCTTTTAAAACTTTTGTAACAACCTGGAATACCCTTAGTAAATCGAAAAGAAGCGAAATCCCCGCCTTTGAGTGGCAAAACAGAATAGAGGACGCGACAAAAAATACCTGCACAATTTCAACAGGTTCACTTGTTCTTCTTCTGCAAGGATCGCAAGAACTTATTCAAACCGTAAGCCTTGCGCAGCCCCACGAAGAAGGTGCCCCTCCTTCCGACTCCTTCATTTACGCCGGCTTATATCTGCTTGCCCTCACCTCGGAAAATAATCCCAAAACAGGAGAGGTCGCCCGCCGCCTGCTGGCTGGCCCCTCTACCGCAGCCTACCTCGAAAAGCAGATATACTCGCTCTCGCCTATGGAATATGCCATGCAATATGTTAATGGCATCCTTCTGCTGGTGGCGAATAAGATGTAACACTGAGGAAGGCTGGACAAAGAGCACAGAACCGCGTATTGTCCACTGAAATACTATATGCGGATTTATTGATATGCAAACGATGACTACTCCAAAAGCGCTCCAAGAGTACTGCCTTGCAGCACGACAGCAGGGAAAAACCATTGCAGTGATTCCCACCATGGGCTTTTTTCACGCCGGGCATGAAAGCCTGATGAGCAAAGGTCGGCAGCTTGCTGATATTCTTATCGTAACGCTTTTTGTAAACCCCACCCAGTTTGGCCCCACAGAAGACTTGTCGGCGTATCCTCGCAAGCCTGAGCAAGATGCGGACATTGCCCACTCGCACGGCACAGATATCTTGTTCACCCCAAGTGTAGAAGACATGTACCTGCCCGATCATGCTACCTGGGTTGAGGTGCCTACACTCGCCGCCGGACTTTGTGGTCAAAGCAGGCCAGTTCACTTTCGTGGCGTTTGCACTGTTGTAACAAAGCTTCTTCTGCTCACTCAGGCGCACTTTGCCGTTTTTGGCGAAAAGGACTGGCAGCAGCTTGCGATTGTTCGCAAGCTTGTGAAAGACCTCCACATTCCCACCGAGGTTGTGGGTATCCCTACCCTACGTGAGGCAGATGGTCTGGCGCTCAGCTCTCGTAACGCCTACCTGACAGCAGAAGAGCGCGCTAAGGCTCCTCAGTTTTTTGCAGGTCTTACCCTTGCCCGCGATATGTACCAGCACGGTGTTTCCTGTGTGGACCAGCTCGCTTCTGCTATACGCGCCCACTGGCGTGAACATCTTTCCCTTGGCCGTGAAGATTATTTGACCTTCTTTCACGCGCAATCCCTTGAGCCGGTTACGCAAGCCACACATGACACACGTTTGGCTGCCGCCATGTACCTGGGCCGCGCCAGGATTATCGACAATATCTCGATAGCTGCAAGGTGAGCGAAGCATAAACGCGCTGCCCCCTGGCTCTCACGGTTGGCATCACAAATTTTCCCAGCATTTTTTTACATAATCAATTATTTAAGAGGAGTACGGCATGATCCCATCAAAAGGTAAATATTACTTCACCTCCGAATCAGTTACGGAAGGACATCCAGATAAGGTGGCAGATCAAATTTCTGATGCCATTCTTGATGCGCTTCTTACCATCGACCCAAATTCTCGCGTTGCCTGCGAAACTCTTGTAACAACGGGCATGGCTGTTGTTGCTGGGGAAATTACTTCAAAGGGTTATGCGGATTTTGCTGATATAGTTCGCCAGACCATTCGCGGTATTGGTTACAACAGCTCAGATATGGGTTTTGACTGGCAAACCTGCGCCGTGCTTTCATCCATCGACAAGCAATCTCCTGATATTGCGCAAGGTGTTGACCGCGAGGCTTCAGAAGACCAAGGCGCCGGCGACCAGGGCATGATGTTTGGTTTTGCCTGCAACGACACACCAACTCTGATGCCCGCACCCATTTATTGGGCACACCAACTTTCACAAAAACTCACAGCAGTGCGCAAAAACGGAGAACTCTCCTATCTGCGTCCTGACGGCAAGACTCAGGTATCTTTTGAATATGTGGATGGACTGCCTGTTCGCATCAATAACGTGGTGGTTTCTACCCAGCACGCGCCTGAAGCCACACAAGAGCAGATTGTGCATGATGTAACACAAAAAATCATCATTCCCACCCTGCCTGCTTCCATGTTTGACCCTGCCAATTGCGAGATCTTTATCAATACCACCGGCCGCTTTGTTGTCGGCGGGCCAATGGGTGACTGCGGTCTTACCGGCAGAAAAATCATTCAGGACACCTACGGCGGTATGGGGCACCATGGCGGCGGCGCTTTCTCCGGCAAAGACCCCTCAAAGGTAGACCGTTCCGCTGCTTACATGGCCCGTTATATTGCCAAGAACGTAGTGGCTTCCGGCCTTGCCCCCAAGTGCGAAGTGCAAATAGCCTACTGCATCGGCGTTGCCAAGCCCGTTTCCGTGCTGTGCTCCTCTCTTGGAACAGGCAATGTGCCGGATGAAGTACTGACAAAAGCTGTAAACGCCGTCTTTGATCTGCGCCCTTTCCATATCACCAAGCGCCTCGACCTTAAGCGTCCCATTTACTTGAAAAGCTCCTGCTATGGACACTTTGGGCGCGAATTGCCCGAGTTCAATTGGGAAAAAACAGATGCCGCAGCGGATCTCCGCACCGCGGCAAAGGTCTAGATTCAGGGAAACGCTGAATAAAAGGTAGATAACATTTTTGGGGGAGGTAAAATCTCCCTCAACCCTACTACCAGCAAAGGGGGTGACCTCCTTTGCAGTCCCCACCCTTCTGATCCGCCGTGCAAATTGAGATCGTTGCACAATGCAACGATCTCTGGCGATTGCGTAGCAAACGCCCGCAAGCGGACAGCGCAGCGTGCCTTTCTTTCGCAATCCGCTCCGGTTGCGAAAGCATGTTAGAAAATTATGTCTTATTTTCAGCTGGATAAAACGGTACACCATTT
>JAVBJS010000032.1:0-5161 GCA_031546885.1 Desulfovibrio sp. | reverse complement strand
GGCGGATTTCTGGCTTTTACTTCGCGAAATTATAACGCGCTACCTTGAAAGCCCCGTGCGCCAACGTGAGCTGCTCTGTTCGCCCCAAACCATTGCGAATATGGCTCGCCAGCGTCTTGGCCCTCTTTTGCATGAGGAATTATGGGTAGCCTATGTGGATAGCAAAAATAGACTCATCTCATGGGAAAAAGCCCAGCGCGGAACCATTAACACCTCCATGCTCTACCCGCGTGATATTATGGAGCGAGTTATCACACTCAAGGCCAGTGGTTTTTTTCTGGTACACAATCACCCGGGGGGCGACCCCACACCCTCCCAGGCAGACATAAACCTCACCAGCAGCTTGCGCCAAGCAGCACAGGCCATTGCCGCCCGTTTTCTCGATCACATTATTGTTACAGAAAATAAACATTATAGCCTTATGAATGATGGTTTTTTATAAAAAACAGGCTGTTGCATTTTTTTCTCACACGCAATCAGCACACAGTGCTCACTAAAAACTGTATATTTGTCCCTGCCTGGCAAAATAATGCGGCAACGGCTTTGACAATTTTTCTATCCGCCTTATCTTATAACAGAATTAGGGTCTTGAACATAACGGCGTATAACAACTCATTCCCGGCATTCCCGCTAGGGCCTGTTGACACAAGGGGCTTTTTGCCCTCTCCCTGCTTCAAAAAGACATTTTACCCTTGGCAGAGAACAAAAAATTCCCTTGTGTCAAAAGACCTTGACTTACGATTACCAAGCTTATCCCCATATCGGACTATTTGGTTATCATACAAATTAAACAAGAACGCTCTACTCACATTAAAAAACAAACGTACACGTAAGAACAGTTACCTGCTCTATGAACGTAAATTTGCTTTACTGAGGGAAAACCATGACATACCCAGATGATGCGCCCCTTGCACCCCCTGCACCCGAAGGGACTATGGACACTACCAGCCCTATGAACGAGAACCCCATGCAACCGGATGAGAAGCCGGATCTTCCCAAATTTCTTCCGGTACTTCCGGTGCGGGATGTTGTTATCTTCAACTACACTATTCTGCCACTCTTTGTTGGACGTGAGGCCTCGGTTCAAGCGGTGGAAGCTGCCTTGAGCGGCAGCCGCTATCTGCTTATCCTTACCCAAAAAGACGAGCAGACAGAGAATCCAACCCCGCAGGACCTGCATGAGATAGGCACGGTTGTTATGATCATGCGTATGCTCAAGCTGCCCGACGGGCGGCTGAAGCTGCTTGTTCAGGGTGTTAGCCGCGCCAAGGCCACTGCCTTCTCAGCAGACAAACCCTTTCTTGAAGCAGAAGCCCTTGCCCTGCCGGAAACGGAACACTATATACAAAGCCTTGAACTGGAAGCACTTATTCGCACTGCCCGCGAACAAAGCGAGCGCATTCTTTCCCTGCGCGGCATGGCTTCGCCAGATGTTGTCAATGTGCTTGCCAGCATTGAGCATCCCGGTCGCCTTGCCGATCTCATTGCCTCAAACCTTCGCCTCAAGCTCAGTGAAGCCCAAAAGCTTCTTGAATGCATTGACCCCATTGACCGGCTCCGCCTCGTTAATGAGCACCTTGTCAAGGAAACCGAGCTGGCCTCCATGCAGGCCCAAATTCAAGAATCCGCACGAGAAGGCATGGATAAGGCGCAGCGCGATTATTATCTGCGCGAGCAGCTCAAAGCCATTCGTAAAGAACTTGGCGAGCATGCCACCAACGACGAAGACGACATAGCGGAACTCACGGAAGCCCTCAATAAAGCCGAGCTTCCCCCAGACGCCAGAAAAGAAGCAGACAAGCAACTCAAGCGTCTTGCCTCCATGCACAATGAATCTTCCGAAGCAAGCGTTGTGCGATCCTATCTGGAGTGGCTCTCTGAACTGCCCTGGAACAAGCTCTCACGCGACAGAATCGACATAAAAAAAGCCAAAACTATTTTAGATGCCGACCACTTTGGCCTTGAGAAGGTGAAAGACCGCATTCTGGAATTTTTGTCTGTTCGCAAGCTCAACCCAAAGACAAAAAGCCCCATCATATGCTTTGTCGGGCCTCCCGGCGTTGGAAAAACATCCCTTGGAAAATCCATAGCTCGCGCCCTTGGCAGAGAATTTCAACGCATGTCCCTTGGCGGCATGCGCGATGAAGCGGAAATTCGCGGGCATCGACGTACCTACATTGGCGCTCTCCCTGGGCGCATTATCCAGAACCTCAAACAGGCCGGCACACGCAATCCCGTCATGATGCTGGATGAAGTAGACAAGCTGGGTTCCGATTTTCGTGGCGATCCCTCTTCCGCGCTTCTTGAAGTACTTGACCCTGAACAAAACAACACCTTTAGCGATCACTACCTGAATCTGCCCTTTGATCTGTCAAAGGTCATGTTTATTTGCACGGCAAACCACCTTGACACCATACCAAGGCCCCTGCTGGATCGTATGGAAGTTATCCGTATCCCCGGCTACACCATGCAGGAAAAGCTTGGCATAGCAAAGCGTTACCTCATCCCGCGGCAAGCCAAGGAAAACGGCCTCAAAAAAAATGACGTCACCTTTCAGGAAGAAGTTATAGAAGATGTTATCTCCCAATACACCCGTGAAGCAGGAGTGCGTAACCTTGAGCGCGAAATAGGCTCCCTGTGCCGCAAGCTTGCCCGTAAAAAGGCTGAAGGCGAGAAGGGCCCCTTCGCCGTTACACCAGCCCTGCTGCACACCCTGCTCGGCATTGCCCGCTATCAGGACGAAGAGCTTGACAGGCAACCCGTTGCCGGTGTGGCCCTGGGCCTTGCCTGGACACCGCATGGTGGAGAAGTACTCAACGTGGAAGTCACCATCATGCAGGGTAAAGGAACCATCACCCTTACCGGGCAGCTCGGTGATGTCATGAAGGAAAGCGCTCAAGCCGCCATCAGCTATGCGCGCACCCACGCCCTGGCCCTTGGCATTGACCCGGAATTCAGCGCCAACCGCGACATTCACGTACACGTACCCGCAGGCGCCACACCTAAAGATGGCCCCTCCGCCGGTGTCACCCTCGCAACGGCTCTTGTGTCTGCCTTAACCAACACCCCTGTTGTGCCAAGCCTGTGCATGACAGGAGAAATAACCTTGCGTGGGCGTGTTTTACCCGTAGGCGGCATAAAAGAAAAAATCCTTGCCGCCGTTGGGCGTGGCATCACAACTGCCCTCATTCCAAAGCAAAACATCAAAGATCTTGAAGATATCCCAGCCGACCTTCTGGCGCGTATCACCGTGTATCCCATGGATACCCTGGAAGGCGTTTTGAATCATGCCTTTGGCAAAAATATCCTCGCCGAAAAGCCCAAAAAAATGGTAAAAGCGGCAAAAGTGGTAAAGAAGAAACCATAAGCTTGAAAATACTGGTGGAGGGAACCCCAAGAGATAAGAACTTATCCATAAATAGAGTTCGTTGCACAATGCAACGAACTCTCCTTATTCGAGCTAGGAAGCACATGTGCTTCCTAGCTTTTTTGCCACAATCGCAAAAGATATGCATAAAAATACAGTTATACCTAAAAACCCTGTTATATCTTGCCCTTGCAGTTTTCAGATAAATACTTTAGAGATACAAATTATTGTTCTAGAGCGTACTATCCCTAAAGGTAGTGTCGTCCAATGCAGATATTTTGTTCTCTGCCAAGGAAGAAACATTTTTTATGAAGGGAGTGTACTCTTTGGTACCCGACCGGTATAAAAAGTTTTTCTGACGCTGGCAGAGGGCAAAAGAATCTATTTGACGACACTATCGAGACTTGGCATTTATTTTATTCACCTTATTCCCACGAGGTATTTTTTCATGCTCAAATTGTGTGCCCGCATGGTCATAACCCTTGGCCTCACTTTTCTTGCAAGCAACGCCTTTGCTGAAGGTTTTGCCCTATACGAATACAGTGCCCGCGGCATTTCCCTTGGCGGTGCTACAGTTGCTCGAAAACCAGACCCCTCAGTTCTGGCGTATAACCCCGCCCTCATCACCCGCCTTCCCGGAACACAGGTGCAAATGGGTCTTTCCGGCATTGTACCGGCAGGAAAGCTGGATTCCACAGATGCCTTTGGCAAGAGAGACACAACAAGCGTCAACCATGCCACATGGATGATACCAAGCGCCTACTTCACGCATAAGATCAATGATGTCGTCTCCGTTGGTGTGGGCGAATTTTCACGCTTTGGGCTTGGCTTTGAATATCCGCACAACTGGCCTGGCCGCTTCAACATCTACAAGGTGGACCTGCAAACTATCTCCGTTGCCCCCACCCTTGCCCTTGCCCTCACAGACAAGCTTTCCGTTGCCGCAGGTGTTGAAATCATGCATCTTGAACTTGACCTCAACAAACGCACGAAAAAAAATGTCGAGATAGGCGGCAGAACTCTTGGATATCTTGAAATTGACAGCGATATCAATGACGCCCAAACATATTCATATGGCCTCAACATGTCCGGGCATTATCAATTCAACGACCAATGGGCCGCTGGCCTTGTTTACCGCTCACAAATGAAAGCAGTCGCTCGCGGTGATATTGCCTACACGAACAAAGGCTTCACAGGTGTGCCACTCCCCGCCGCCTACATGAACCAAATAAACAAGACCTATGACGACACCATTAAAGATGGTAAAACCCATGCCACCGTTGTTTTACCCGATTCCATAGCGGGTGGTATTTCATGGACACCCATTCCAGAGCTTTCCTTTGAAGCAGGTGCCGTTTTTACCCGCTGGAGCTCCTTCCACAGCCTGCGTATTCACGTTCCTGAGCCCGTCAATATCTCTGAAAGTAAAAAAGACTGGAATGATGTTTGGCGCCTTAATTTTGGCGTAGAATATCAAGCCCTTGATTGGCTTACCCTTCGTGCTGGCTATGTTTTTGACCAAAGCCCCATGAATGAAAAGTATGAAGATTACCTTGTCCCAACGGATGATCGCAACATCTATTCCTTAGGTGCCGGCTTTAAGTGTAATGCATGGACAGTGGACTTGGCCTATGCCTTCATTGCCCCCACAGGCCGCACCTACGATGCCCACCCAGCAGAAGGCATCCTCAAGAGCAAAACGAAAGATAGCTATACCAATATTTACTCCGTTTCTGTCGGCTACGAATTCTAAATGTAAAATTATCACGTAATAAGAATACAATTCCCCCTACC
>JAVBJS010000087.1:0-8237 GCA_031546885.1 Desulfovibrio sp. | reverse complement strand
GAGCTAAATGCCAAGAGAAGACATAATTTTTATCGAATGATTTCAAAGCAGAAGCTGCTTTGAAATAAAGGCACGCCGCGCTGCTCGCTTGCGGGCGTCTGCTGGCGCATCCGCAGAGGCCATTGTGCAATGGCCTCAATTTATAGTGCGCAAAAAGGATACCAAATAGCCTCACGGCTTCATTGGGTAATAGTCTTGAATTGATAGAGCAGTGTTTCCGACTTATATAGCCAGAGGAAAATAGTCATGCAACTTGTTTTGTTTCAGCCGGAAATTCCGCCCAATACCGGCAATGTTGCACGGCTCTGTGCGGCAACTCAGGTGGAATTGCACCTTATTGAGCCCCTTGGGTTTTGTCTTGAAGACAGGTATTTGAAGCGAGCAGGGCTGGATTATTGGCCTCATGTTCCCTTACATGTTTGGCCAAACTTACAAACTTACCTGGAGCAGGCGGGGCAGGGCCAGCGGCTTGTTGCCAGTAGCAGTCGGCAGGGCGCTGCTTTGCATCGTTTTAGCTTTACTCGTAATGATGCCATTTTACTTGGCCCGGAAACACGTGGACTGCCGGCTGAAGTTCTTGACCTTGCGGTAGCCAAAGTGCGCATTCCTGTGCAAAATACCGTGCGCAGCTTGAATCTTTCCACGGCAGCAGGAATTTTACTTTATGCAGCCCTCGCCGGTACCGGTATTTTGGATGAGGAACGGTTTTATCCTGAGTGAAATGATTTTTCGATGTTATAAATTGAAAAGTTTGGGGGAAAAGGGAGTGGGGGTTCGGGGGAGAGGGAAAAACACCTTTTTTAAAAGGGGTTTTTCCCTCTCCCATGATAGTATCTCAACTCCCCTTTTTTAAAAGGGGTTTTTCTCTCTCCCCCGATAGTATCTCAACTCCCTTTCTTTTTACAACATATTGACCGGGTCAAGGTCGAGGGTAACGCGCAGGTGTGTTTTGCCGCCGAGGGTTAGGGCAGCGTTGAAGAGTGTGCGAATGGAGGGCCAGTCTGCGGCTTTGACGAGGCAGTGAAAGCGGCGGCGGCCTTTTAAGAAGGGGAGGGGCGCGGGAGCAGGGCCAAGCACAGTGATGTTGAGTTCTCGTGCTTTGGCCCGTAAATCTGTGCCAAGGGCAGCGATTTCACTTTCTCCTTCCGGGCTGTCCATAGGATAGCTGATACGAATAAGGGCAAGACGGATAAAGGGTGGATAGCGTCTTTTAGCGCGCAAGGCCAGCTCTTGGGTAAAAAAACCTTCATAATCGGCATTTGTTACATATTGCCAGCAATAGTGTTGCATATCGCGGGTTTGGATAATGACGGAGCCTGGGTTTTCGCCACGCCCTGAGCGTCCTGCCGCTTGCACAAGCAATTGAAAGGTTCGTTCTGCGGCGCGATAATCCGGCATATTGAGGCCTATATCAGCATCGGCAACAATGGCAAGGGTGACATCAGGAAAGTGGTGCCCCTTGGAGAGCATTTGTGTTCCCACCAGGACGGCGGCTTCCTTGCGGGCAAAGGCGTGGAGTATTTCTTCCATGCGGCCCTGTCGTCGCGTGCTGTCTCTATCCAGCCTCAGAACGCGAGCGCTCGGAGGAAGAAGAGCTGCGAGGTCTTCCTCAAGTTTTTCCGTGCCCTGCCCCATGGGCAAAAAATGCATCCCCTTGCACTGGCTGCATGGCGAAGGAAAGGGGATGGCATAGCCGCAATAGTGGCAGAGTAGGCGTTCGCGTCCTTTGTGGTAGGCAAGACCTATATCGCAGGTGGGGCACCGCGCAACGGTGTTGCAGTGCAGGCAGTACATGAGGGGAGCGTAACCACGCCTGTTCAGCAGAATAATGGCTTGCTCGCCGCGCTTTACTGTTTCGCGCAGGGCTTCCCGGCTTTCATCGAGCAGCAGGTGGTCAGATATTCTTCCTTTTGGCAATTGCAGGAGCTTCACCGCGGGGAGTGTGCCATGTCCAACCCGTTGAGTAAGGCTGTGGACGGGGATATGTTTTTCCATAGCCGCATGGAAGGTTTTTACATCAGGCGTTGCCGACCCCAGTAGTAAGAGCGCATTTTCTTTACCGGCGCGGTACCAGGCTATTTCTTTTGCCTGATACATGAAGCCTTCATCCTGCTTAAAGGAGGAATCATGCTCTTCGTCCAGCACTATGAGACCAATATTTTCAAGGGGAAGGAACAAGGCAGAGCGGGTGCCAATGACGATTATAGGATTGGTATTGTTGATAAGGGCGCGAAAGGTATTTTCTCGCACTGTTGGAGACTGGTATCCGTGGAAGAGATAGCGTGCTGCTTTTGGCAGGGCCTGTTGTGTATCATTCCAGAGTTTAAAAGCCAGAGCAACTTCAGGGGCAAGTAAGAGAACGGATTTGCCTTCATTCAGGGCAGTGCGGGCCAGTTCCAGGTATAAGGCGGTTTTTCCGCTTCCGGTGATACCAAAGAGCAGGTGTGTCTCTCCTTTTTTTTGGAGGAGGGCTTCTTCTAATGGGCGAAATACCTGCATTTGATGAGGCGTTAACGTAAAGCTTTGCGGAAGAGCCTCCGGCACCAGGGCTGCTGTGGCTTTTTCTTCTGGGGTGAGGGCACACTCCAGAGGGCGTATGGAAACAAGGTTACGTTTCGCCAGTGTAGAGAGGGTGCTTTGTGCGCCTTTACCAAAATTTTCTAAGAGCTTGCGTCGGGTAACAGCCCCCTGTTCCCATAAAAATTCCAGCATACGCATTTGAGCGGTGGCCACAGGTCGTACCGGCCAGGGAGGGTCAGACAGCAAGGCGCACTGTTCCATATCAAGGGGATTGTGTCCCGAGTGGCATACTTCCGCTTGTCCTGCCATCCATAGCTCACCTAATGCGGTAAGCTCCTCTGGGGTAAGCATTGAGAGGTCGCGCAAGGTGTGTTCCTGTGGCTTTCCCTCACCAAAAAAACGAAGTCGTACCTTGGTTGTCCGAAGGCCTGCCGGTAGCAGGCTTGCCAATATTTGTCCAAGGTGACTGTTTTGCCGGTGGGCCACCTGCCTTGCCAGTTCAATGTACCATTCCGGCAAAGCAGTGGCGGCCAAAGGCCAAAGAAGGAACTTGAGAACAAATTCTACTGGTGTTGTAGGCTCTTTCGGCTGGCCTACGACAATGCCCATGCGAAGCCCCCTGCCAAGGGGAACAGCTACCCGCGTTCCAGGCGAAAAAGCTTGCGCCGGAAGCCATGCCGGAAGGGCGTAGGACAGGGAGGCAAAGGGAGGGCTGCACAAGGCAACCTCAACTGTGGTAGGTTTGCAGTCTGGCACGTTTTTTTATTGTTAGATGTTTTGTAGAAGAGAATACATGGAAAAGAAATTCATACGTGTTAAGTTCGTTGCACAATACAGCAAATTCAGTTTAGTCTTCCCTTAAAAAGTCTTCCGAAGGCTCTTAAGAGCTAAATACCAAGAGAAGACATAATTTTTATCGAATGATTTCAAAGCAGAAGCTGCTTTGAAATAAAGACACGCCGCGCTGCTCGCTTGCGGGCGTCTGCTGGCGCATCCGCAGAGGCCATTTTGCAATGGCCTCTACTCTGTACCAACTCCTTTTTAAGCCGCATAATTCTTTTGTATGACTCTACAATCCGTTTTTGCGGAATGTCGCCGCTGCGAACCAGGCGCACGATGGTTGCGTGGGCGTTGCGGGCTTCCTGTTCATCGTGGCGCAGATTGTTCCCAAGCAGCAGTATATCCACTCCGGCAAGAATGGTCAGCCGTAAGGCTTCTTCTTTGGAGTGCTGGGTTTCTATGGCACCCATTTGCAGGTCATCTGTCACGACGACGCCTTTCCAGTTGAGCTTTCGGCGGAGCAGGCCTTGTATTATGGATTTGGAGAGAGAGGCAGGCAGTTTTGCATCAAGCTGGCGGTGTACAACATGCGCTACCATTACCATCACAGACGGGTTGTCCTTGAGCAGCTCTGCATACGGCGCAAGCTCCGAAGGCTGCCATGTATCGGTAATATCTACCAACCCCAGATGCGTATCTGATCTGGCGCTCCCGTGCCCGGGAAAATGCTTGTAACAGGCAAGTACCCCTGCTTCCTGAAGCCCTTGGGCAAAGGCCCGGCCGTGCTCTGTAACCGTGGTGACATCAGTGGAAAAAGAACGCCCCAAGGCACCAATGGCAGGGCTGTTGGGGTTGATGTTCACATCAAGGGAAGGGGCAAAGTCAAGGTTGACCCCTGCTTGCTGCAAGGCAAGGCCAAGGGCTTTTGCGGTATCTTTTGTCGATTGCGGACTCCGCTGTCCCATGGAGGCAGGCGAAGGGGTGGCGGCTATGCCGTGCTCTGCTTTAAAGCGTTGCACCATGCCGCCTTCCTGGTCTATGCCTATAAAAAGCGGAATCGCGGCGGCTCGCTGCAAGCGATCCGTCATGCTTTTTACCTGCGCTACGGAAAGAATGTTGCGGTCTGCTGTTTTTGTGGTGGCGTCCCGGTCAAAAAGAATGACACCGCCCACCCGACCTGCTTGAATGTCTTCCAACAGCAGAATTTCACCTCGCGTAAGCGGTTCCTGCCCGGTGCCACGAAATCCCACCAAGAGCATTTGCCCAACCATTTCCTCAAGAGAGGGGCGGGTATTTTTTCGGGTAGCTTGTATGGCACTGGCCTGCTGGGCGGCATCTGCTGGCGGAGGGCCCGCTGCAAGAAAGAAAACAGCCCAAAAGCAGGTGACACAGAGCAGGGGGTGCCAAACTGCGCTGAGCCGGAAGGTCAACTGAGGGAACCTAAGGGGAAGGGCACATTTAAATTCTTTATAGCACAGTCGTATTATATTCACAGTTTCCTCAATGCCGAGTCAAGGGACGGCAGTTCCTTGCGAGGTATGGGGTGCAGCCCCATGCCATGTTAAGATTTGGCTCCAACAAATATGACGCACTGTCCCAAAAGCGCCTGGGGGGAATGGTTCCCCTCAGGCGCTTTTGGGGATGCTGCCCCCGTGGAATTTACGGCCTCATTGCTTTTTTACTTATATGTCTCCGCATATTTTTGTACAAAGGCGGAGGCTTCTTCAAGGTTGTTTACTTCGCCGGCTATTTGCGCTTTGAGCAGGGCCTGACGGATAATGCCTACATGCGGGCCGGGTTTCAGGCCGGTAACTTCCATAATCTCGTTCCCGTTCAGCAGGGGCTCAAGCATTTGGGAGGGGGTTTCCGCACGGGCAAGGTATTTGTTGTTGTGGTTAAAGGCGGTATAGTTATCGTCTCGCGCAAGAATATTGGCGCGGGCCATTTCTATAAGCCGTTTGGAGTCTTCCGCACCGATAAAGCGGCGAATGCCTCTGTCTGTCATCATAAACTGAAAACGCATGTGGTTGAGCACCAAATGGCAGACGAGCTGCACTTCTTCTGGCGATAAGCCAAGCTGCCGGAGCACCTTGCGCGTTACCTTGGCCCCGACCCGGTGGTGCTCGTAAAATGTCCAGCGGCCTTGATAAAATTCCGCAGTGTACAGCTTGCCCACATCGTGAAAAAGCATGGCAAAAGCGCCAAGCCAGTCGTAGTGCAGCTCGCCTTCCGGGTATTTGCGGATGCATTCAATGGTGTGGTCAAGAACGGATTCTTCCACCCCTGTATCATTTCTTGTCTGGCGCACGCGGGCAAGACCGGCAACATCCGGGATAAGCCCATGCATAATCTGGCTGTCAAAGAGCAGGCGCACAAACTTCCACATATTTTCCGCTTCTACCTTGCGCCACTCATCCATAATGAGATTTATGGGCACATAGTCGAGAATGCGCTGGGAGGCACGGACAATGGCCATCCAGGTGTTTGGCTCTATGGGCAAATCAAAATTGGCGGCATAACGCAGGGCGCGAATGCCCAGAAGGTAGTCGCACCGCAGGGTTTCATCCGGCAGACCCTCAATGCGGATATGCCCGACTTCAAAGCGGACAAAGCCCTGGTAGCCGTCATGTACAGGCGGTGGGCACAAAGAAGCCATGCCTGTAACAAGGGAGCGGGGGAGTGGGCCTATTTTTGCCATACGGCTCAACATGGTGGGGGTAAGGCGGGTAAGGCCCACCTCCGGTAGCGAGGATTCCGCCACGTTCATGCGATAAAAACGATAGAGCACATCCGCTTCACGCAAGATGCCCATAACACCGGGGTGGTCACCCGGAAGGAGGGTGGGAAATATTTTGGCAAGCTCATCGGGGGGAGCATCAGTGGCGAGGTCTATCTCGCACTCCTTCAGGGCTTCGATAATTTCATGTTGCAGTTGTGTGTTGACCACATGTGCGTCAAACCCATTACGCATAATGGATTTACATAATGTGATGGCGTCCTTGAAGGAAGGTTGCGTCATCAGATTCTCCTGGAGCGTTTTAATGTTAAGAGAATGTGGAGCATTGTAGCGTTTATCTGGGAATAGTTATACTATTTTTGGGCAAGGGGGCATATAGGTGTGGTGATACTGTGCGGAACTGGGTGCGCCTTTGCAAGCCGGAATGCTCTGAAGATGTCGCTATTTTTGGGAATACTGGACGTGTAAATGTTCATGTAGTGATATTCGCCTGATGTGGCTATCTTGTCAATGCTTCTGAAAGTTGGTTGTTGGTGCAATTTTTGCAATGTATGCGTGGGCATATTTGCTCATACGTGCCGAAGTACAGGGCAACCACAGGGTGCTCAATGTTTTTATGCTGAAATATCAGCAACTTTCATGCTGAATACAGGATGCAACGTTTCCGAGGTAGGTTATGAATATGAGAGAACCAACTGAAAATACAGCGAGTTCATCACAGCAATCTCCAGAGGATGGGCGACGGAGTTTTGACGCTGCGCGTTTTTTGCGGCCCGCGCTCTTTGTTTTGGGGGGAGGCAGCCTGATTTGCCTGTTTTTTGCGAGCAGCATGGCGCTTGGGAGTTTCTCGCGCATGTATCAAGGCAAGGCAACGCACGTTGTTCGGATGCGTGCCAATCTGGAGCCCATGCCCATTTCCGCTGTGCCACCTACCGTTATATCCACCCGGTTTTCGGGTGCGGTGAATCCTAAAACGATAGAGGGACTGCGTCCTTCTTTTGTTCGAGGTAAAATTCAGTCGGAAGTAATTACCCTACCCCAGCAATCTGCCGTTTTGCCGCGAGCGTATGGGGCCATAGCCTTTACTGAGGGGGGCGTTCACGTTCAAACCGCGGATGGTAATTTTTTTATTCAGCGGTTACAAAAAACAAGCAACAGCATTCTGACTTCTCAGGCAGAGCCCTTCGCCCTTGATTTTTTCGCGCCGGAAGACGCAAAGGCGGCTCCTGCGCTGCATTATGGGGAGCAGCTTGACGCCCAGGGCGCTCCTGTTCGCTGGAGTACCAGCGTGGATGATATTACAGGAAAGACGTTGACGGCCTGTGCTCTCCAAAAGCGGCCCAGTAACTCCTTGCAGCATTTCATATACCGCCTGAACGGCCCCTTTAAGGGTACTGACCCTGCAACAAGGGCACGCTATCAGGAATTTGCCGAGCAGTATGCCCGTCAATACAAGCTTACAACAGGTCTTGTACTTGCCATTATGCGTGCGGAAAGCAACTTTAATCCCGGTGCTGTCAGTCCGCAGAATGCTATGGGGCTTATGCAGGTCGTGCAGAGTTCCGCTGGGGTGGAAGCTCATAAATTTCTGACTGGCAATGCGAATGAGCCTTCCAATGAAATTCTTTTTGATCCGGAACGAAATATTAAATACGGCACTACCTATCTGCATCTTTTAACGAAACGCTATTTTAATGATATAGCGAACGAAGCATCGCGGGAAATTTGCGTTATTGCCGCGTATAACGGGGGGCCCAATGCAGTGCTGCGTGTTTTTGACAGAGATAAGGATGCCGCCATTGCAGCTATAAATACTCTGACGCCAGAAGAATTATATGAAACACTCACCGCAGAACTGCCCACGGCTGAATCTCGTAGATATTTGGAAGTGGTGTTAGGGCATCTTCGGAGTTATTCTTTTTAAGATGAGCACTGGGGGAGGGAACCCCAAGGGGGAGACCCCCTTCAGGTTCCCCCCCACAGACCCCCTCCCTCCTGATCCACCAACCCAGGCCACCGCATTGCACACTGTCCTCTGCGGATGCGCCAGCAGACGCCCGCAAGCGAGCAGCGCGGCGTGCCTTTATTTCAAAGCAGCTTCTGCATTGAAATCATTCGATAAAAATTATGTCTTCTCTTGGCATTTAGCTCTTAAGAGCCTTCGAAAGACTTTTTAAGGGAAGATTAAACTGAATTTGCT
>JAVBJS010000107.1:0-19583 GCA_031546885.1 Desulfovibrio sp. | reverse complement strand
TGCCGCCTTTAACTGCAAAAAATGGATGAATGCTGTGGTCAATGGAATATTTTTTGTCCTCGCAGCCCTTTTCGCAATCGTACGCCAAAAAGATGAGCTTCCTGGCGTACGGGCGTAAATCAGTTTTTCAGGATCGACTATTTAGAAAGTGAGGCCATTGCGCAATGGCCTCAACTGAGGAGAGTGAATCCTCAAAAATTACACCCTTTACGTTTCACTCCCTCAGATCCTCGCAATTATTGCCCTAGAGCATTGTAATTTGAAATGTTGTATTTTAGAGTTACACAACATGCCAATAAAACAGCAGAATCTACGATTCACCCCGAAAGATACTCCCCTGGCCGCTCATGAGCATATCCAGCAGCAGAGCGCTGGGAAGTCTTTCTGTTCCTTCCGCCCTTTTAGCCGCTGTAGAAAGAATATCTGACTGTCGTGACAGCGAAGCAGCTTCTGAAGCGTAGCCAGAGGCCTGTGCCTTATAACCATCCCGAAGGCCTTCCACATTTCTAATGAGGGCACTCAGGCCGACAACAGCACTGGTGGCATCTGCCTGGCTTGCAATGCTTGCGGCGCTTACGTCTGCATTCATTGAAGAAAGGTCGCGCAAAGTCAGCGTCTGGCTGGCGTTGCCCATTTGCAAAGAGAGGGTAGCTGTTTTTTGATCTGGAGCAATGCTCAGGCGCTGATCATTTGTCCAACCCGGCCTGTTCAGTAAAGAAATGCCATTATAAGAAGCAGAAGTTATGCGGTTTGCAATGCCCTGTGCCAAATTATTATAGCTGGTCTGAAGCTCTCCCGTAATTGGAGCCGACCCATCTGATACCGACTGCGCAATGGTTTTCATTTTACCCAGGGAATCTGCAATAAACTTGGTGGCATCAAAAGAAATCTGTGAGATAGATTCACCCTCTGCAGCATTGAGGGACGCCTGGCTCAACATGCCCGCATCCGCACGAATGCGTCCCGTCAGCGCTTTAGCGCTCACTTCTCGCTGAGTTGGTTTGTGGGGCATGAGCAAAGACTCGACAAGAGAAGAGGAAAGACCACCTCCGTTACCCATTTGCTCAAAAAACTGCTGCTGTAAGCTGGCTAGAGCCTGCATGCGTATATATGTCGATGGATTTGTTGCCATATAGGTATTCCTCGCTGTCTCGTTGCTTATCGGCAGGATAAATAAAAACTTAAGCCCTTTGGCAAAAAAAGTTCCCCCATATTCGAGGCCATTGTGCAATGGCCTCCGACAACTGGCAGCAGGTGCCAGCAAGCGAGCAACGCAAGCGCCAAAGTTAGAACTTATCCATAAATAAGGATGTTCGAGGTCAATAGCTGCGTCAAATGCCTTTTTTGCTCTGGGTCGAGGACATAAGAGTCCACTCCCTCCGCAAAAAAACCATTTTCCTTGCTCTTACCACACGCTCTCCTTATTTGAGATCGTTGCACAATGCAACGATCTCTGGCGATTGCGTAGCAAACGCCCGCAAGCGGACAGCGCAGCGTGCCTTTCTTTCGCAATCCGCTCCAGTTGCGAAAGCATGTTAAAAAATTATGTCTTATTTTTCAGCTGGATAAAACGGTACACCATTTTATCCAGTGGAGCTAAAAGAAAAGGCACGCTGCGCTGTTCGCTTGCGGGCACCTGCTCAGCAGTTGCCGAGGCCATTGTGCAATGGCCTCTATTTATGGATAAGTTCTAAGTTGCACTGTGCAACGAACTTTATTTAGCGGATGTACACACAGGAATCCATATTTCCTGAAATGCACACTCCTCCTTTTTCTGTGACTTCGTAGGTATTTTCTGAGCCCACCATTCCAAAACCGGGAATGCCGATCTTGGGCTCAAGGGCGATGGTCATACCGGCTTGCAACGGCTCGGAAAAACGAAGTGCCAGCACAGGCCATTCATCCACGGCAAGACCTATTCCATGCCCCAGGAAAGGAACCTGGTTACCGCCAGCTCCCATAAATTCATTAGTAAACCCGGCCTTATCTGCCATACTTATTGCAAGAGCATACAATTTTTCCGGTATGGCCCCTACGCAAAGTTGCTCTGCCACTGTTTGCTCAATATCCAAACAAAGCTGATGCGCTTTTGCCGCGGCAACAGGCATGGCCTCTTGCGACCCGGAAAAATAAAGCTGTGTTTTATCGGTATTATATCCTTCAAAAGTAAAGCAGGTATCTATAGCTAAGGGGGCGTTTTTGTGCCAGATTGCTTTGGCATTGCCCATAAAAGGCGTTGCAGGATGTGTACCCATGAGTCCCAGAGGGCCGTTATAATGACTGGGATAATTGCCGATATCTCCAGCGGAAACATGCCCCAAAAAGACTTCTTCACCAAAATTGCTCATACGGGCAGGGCCAGCGGCGCCAAGTGAGAAAAAAAGCTCCCAAACCAATAGAGAAATATCACGCTCACTCATGCCGGGCTGAAGGCGGGAAGGAAGCAATGTGTGCACAGCGGTATGGTGCATCGAGCCGGCCTGCCGCATCTTTGTGAGTTCCCACGGGGTTTTCACTGCACGAGCGCGGGCAAGAACAGTATCCCCTGTAATAAAACGCTGCTCCGGCATGCGGCTCATCAGCATTTCCGCCAAATGCCAGGGCAGGGCTGTTTTTTCGGCAGCGATAACAGAAGGTAAGGGATTCCCATAGGCCGCAATTTTTTTGGCAAGCTCACCATAGGAACGCAAGGTTGTGGTAGCAAGCAGATTCTCATGGGGACATTCAAGCGCAACACGCTCCAGCCCTTTACGCACAAGAAGCACGGGCTTGCCTTCAAGGGGAAGCCAGAAAATACCATTGGCAAGGGTGCCGGTAAGATAATAAATGGCGATACGGCTTACTACCAATAACCCGCCAGCCTCTGGGCAATGCTGCGCCAGCAGCATACGGCACTTGGCATGGCGATGGGCCAGCTCCTCAAAAGGGATAATTTCACCAGCAAAAAACATAGGGAACCTTCATATATTGAGTATTACACATTAGACAAGGGGTGGGCCTTATCGTATACGGTCATTAAATGAGCAAGATTCAGGTGAGTATACCGCTGTGTTGTGCTTAAGCGACTGTGTCCCATAAGCTCTTGTACACTGCGTAAGTCCGCTCCTGCTTCAATCAGATGCGTTGCAAAAGAATGGCGCAGGCCGTGCGGAGAAATGGCCTGAGGCAAACCCGCTGCCTGACAAAGTGCTTCTATAATCCGCTGGGCCTCTCGCCGGTTCAAGCGCCTTCCTCGCAGTCCCACAAAAAGCGCTTCCTCTGTGGGTAAGGCTAGCTGAAATCGCACGGTAAGCCAATGGGTAAGCGATGTTTTTGCTGTATCGGTAAGGGGAGCGAGACGCTCTTTCCCTCCTTTACCACGAATAAGCAGCACCTCGGTATCAACGGATATTCCCCGCGCATCAAGGGAAAGAGCTTCTGAAATTCGCAAACCGGAGCCATAGAGAATCTCTGCAAGACAAAGATCGCGTAGGTGGCGTACCCTTTCTGCATCGACCGTTCCACATACCGTTGGTTCGGCACAATCAGCAGGCTCGGCAGCCTTGGCAGGAGGAATGGACTTAGCGGGACTGCTGCACAATACAGGTTCGGAAGTTGCCTTTACGGCACCCGTCTGCAAAGGAGAATCCAGCACGGCAAAGGCCTGATCGACATTAAGAAAATTTGGCTGCCGCTGTTCTTTTTTGGGATTTTTAATACCTTCGGTAGGAAGCACTCGCACAAGATTCATGCGGGCACAAAATCGAAAAAAAGAACGCAACGTAGAAAGCTTGCGCCCCATGGAGGCCTTGCTCACACTGACTTTATGTAAATGGGCAAGATAGCGCTGAATATGTTTTTTTTCAATGCGATCAAGCTCTTCCAGGTTCATTCCCTGCTGCTGTAATGATGCGGCAAACTGCATCATATCATTTTCATAGGCTGCCACAGTAGCGGGTGAATAATCCTTTTCATAGGCAAGATGGGCAAGAAACATCTCCACAGCATGAGGGCGATTGTTACTGGCAGTCTCCATGTATTCCACCTCTACTTATCCGAAGGTATAGCATAATACATGCCTGGATATCGAGTCACTATGCTGCGCATTTCCAGCATGAGCAACACCCGGCTGACCAGAGAAACATCCATACCAAGGCTCCCTGCCAGAGTATCAATATGCAGAGGTGAGCTTGTTAATCCCGCCACAATGGAAGCTTCTTCGGGTGACAGCACAACCGCCTGCGGCTGGGTGGCTCCTTTTTGTGCAGATACAGAGGCATGGGTGCAACCCGGTGCAGTGCTTGGCTGGATATTTGTGGGTTGCCGAGTGCGCCCGGATTGCGGAGGCGTTGGCGACGGCGAACCAATTACAGACGGCGAAAGGGGTGAGGATTGCAACATATCTTTGGACTGCCGCCGGACCGTGCTCTTGGAAGTAGACGCTGGAACATCTATAAAAAAAGGTTGAGCCGTTTCCTGAAGGCTGGTGCTCAAACTTTTGTGCATATCTTTTCCGCTGCGAGGCGGTACATTCTGGACAGTTTGCTGGCGTGCCTTCAAGGCGTTAAGCGCATCTTTGTGCAGCAATGGAGCCAGGTCCAGCAGAATGTCATCTGCGGTAAAGACCGGCTTTGCCCCCTGCCGAATGAGATTGTGACAGCCTTGCGACATGGGGTTGGTTGTATTTCCTGGGACAGTGAATACGTCGCGGTTTTGCTCCAGAGCCAGACGGGCTGTAATGAGGCTGCCACTTCTCACGGCAGCTTCCACAACCAGAATGCCTCGCGAAAGGCCGCTGATAATTCTGTTTCGAACAGGAAAGTTACGCGCAATGGCTGGTGTGCCAAAGGCAAACTCTGTAAGAATAAGCCCTTGCTGCTCAAGCGCTACAAAAAGATCAAAATTTTCATGTGGATAGATAACATCAATGCCCGTTCCAAGCACGGCAACGGAGCGGCCAGGCCCCTGCAAAGCAGTAAAATGCGCAATGCGATCAATGCCCTTTGCCATGCCGGAAACAACGCTCACCCCTGCCTGCGTGAGGCTTTGCGCAAAAAAAGAGGCAAGCCGCAGTCCCTCCCGCGTTCCACTGCGCGACCCCACAATACCAATGAGGGGAGCCTGCAAAAGCGCCAAGTTTCCTTTATAATAAAGGAGGAGAGGAGGATCTGTAATTTCCCGTAGAATGGCGGGATATTGCGGGGAAGACCAAAAAACAAACCGCGCATCCTGCTGTTGCAGAGCTTGCCACTCCATCTGTGCAGCAACCCGCCACTTTTCTCCGGCGAAAGCAGAAGCGGTGGCTTGCGGAACAATGTGCGTACTCACCCAATGTACAGAGCTTGCCATACCCGCTTCCACAGCATTCAGGGGTGAGCCATAGTGCTCCACAAGAAGCTTTGCTCGGTGAGGGCCAATCCCAACAGCATGCCGTAAGGCAAGGCACGCCCAAAGTTGAGCCTTTTCTTCTTTAGAAAGTTCAACAAAGGCGGACACGCTATTTTGCGGTTAAGCGTTGCTGCGCGATACGCGCTGGCTGCGTCCCGGGAAAATCATCCACCAGCATTTGCCAGTAAAACTGCGCATTGGCCTTATCGTTAAGTTTAGAATAGGCAAAACCGGCTTTCAGCAACGCCGCAGCGGACTTGGCATGCTTAGGATATTTACCCGCAACATCTTTGAAATTTACAATGGCAGTATCATACTGTCCCTTGGAGTAGTAACATTCACCGAGCCAATACAGGGCGTTGGGTGTAAGAGTATGGTTGGGGTTACTCTGCAAAAAAGCTGAAAACTGAGCCTGGGCTTGGGTGTAATCACCTTTTTCGTAGGTCTTGAGAGCTGCATCGTACGCGCTCTGCCCCGTGCGCGGCGAAGCGGAAACTTCTGTGGTGCGCGGCTCTGTTGCGTGGGGTTCTACAGCACGCGGTTCAGCCTTGGCGTTGGGCTCTATTTTACGCGGCTCAACAACCTTGGGCTCCACTTTCGCGACGGGCTCCACTTTGCGTGGTTCACCGGGGCGTTTTTCCGTAGCGGCTTTCAACTCTGCGAGAGAAGCGTTCACAGCGCTTTTGGGGAAACTCTGGTTAGCGACATCCGCATACGGGTGAGTCGCTTCTGGAGTTAATGGGAAGGCAGGAGACTGTCCCTTGCCTGATGTTGCCACAGCTACTGGTTGCCCTCCGCTTTCGCGTGAAGGGACAGTTGATGCGGAATTTACAGGTGACAAAGAGGCCGCAGACTCATTGGAAGCTATCCCCTTCGAGGTGCTTTCTTTTGGTTGCGGCGCAACAGGAACAGGCGAAGGAGCAGCTTTAGGCTGAGCAACAGACGAACTCGAAGCGGCAGGAGAGACAGGTACCCCCTGCGAAGCAGTTGCCACCTGAGTAACAACAGGCTTGGGCTTTATGGGGTTGCCTTTTTTATCAAGAACAACCGGTTCCTGCAATTTGCCCAAGTCCTGCTCCACTAACGTAAGGCGGTTCTCGACATGTGAAAGGCGCAAATCGGCAACCTGCTGCCCCGTTTCCAAGGTATCAACTCGTTGCCCCGTAGAATCCGAAGCACACCCTGCAAGCAAAGCACAACCAACTGAAATTAATAGCAAACGGGGCAGAGTGGTATTCATTCTGAGCACCTTGTAAATACAAAAGGAGTGTACGCCGGTAACCGTAAAAGAGTTTTACCCAGCCAATACAGCACCCTACCCCAAAAAACTTTTCTTTTCAAGACCTAGAGTTCGTTGCACAAGGCAACAAACTCCAGGTCTTGTGCAACAAGCGCCCGCAAGCGGACAGCGCCGCGTGCCTTTCTTTTGAAAGCAGCAATGCTTTTGAAAGTATCCGATAAAGGATATGCGTTTAATTTTTCATACATCGAGGCCATTGCACAATGGCCTCGATGTATGAGTTGAAAGAATGAGACCGAGCACACGCTATGGCTTGGTATTTCCAAGGGAAGAGTCAAGAAAGGCTGCCAGCAATCTACCGCTATAGGTAGAATCATATTTTCCAGGTCTGCTTGAAAGCTCCTGTGCAGCAGCTACAAGATCCTTGGCCTCCGCATAGGGACGCTTTTGAATCATGGCTGAAAAAGAATCCGCAACGGCAGCAATACGCCCAAAGGGGCTTATTTCCTTGGAATGCTGTGGGTATCCACTTCCATCAAGGCGCTCATGATGCTCAAGGGTAGCTTGCCGCATCAAATCATTGGAAACTTCAAGCTTCTGCATAATCTTGAAGGTAAGCAGGGTATGCGGAGGAATTTTTTCTCTTTCTTCCGGCTTGAGGGGGGTGAGCTTTGCAATGATGAATGCAGGCACCTTGGCCATTCCCACATCATGGAGCAAAAGAGCCAGCGAGGCTTGGTCCAGATCTCGCCTGCGTATGGCATCCCCCTTATCCTGCATATAAATCCAGGTTCCCACGGCCCAAGTGTTAAAGGAGTGATGCGCAAGGGAATACTCTTCTCGAAACAGACGGCGCATAAAAAGTTTTATGCGGTGCATATCTGTCCACAAAAACTCAGTAACGACCATAAGATCCGTAAACAGCAGTTCAAATACCGGTTTTACGGGTTGTTCAAAAAAGTCTCCCAGGCGCAACTTAAGGGCCTGCTTGCAAATGTCAGCCGCTTCCGATTCCTTAATGTTGTGATCCACCAAAATAAGATCAAGCTGCTTGACAATGTGCTTGGAATAAATGGGGTGATCCGCTCGGGAAACAAAGAGGTCGCCCTCTTCGCACAGTTGATGCATTTCCTCCACCTGCTCATTGGACAGGCGTGTATCTTTTCGCGCAAAGGTAACCAGTTGGGCAATGCGTGGATTAAATACAAAAAGATCAAGCGGTGGCCGATATTTGGGAAAGCTCGATAAAATTGCCGTATTTATCTGATAGTATTCTTCAGATATATTTTCTGGAACGGTTATTTTTGCAGCCACAGTTACTTCCGGTAGATCTTCACAAGGTTAGTGCCTTGCGCCGGCTCACCGTGACGAGGTTGTCCCGCTGTGATGACAACAAAGTCGCCGGCAACGAAACGCGGATTTGAATCAATGAAATATTCAATACGCTCAAGGTGTCCAGGCATGGTTTCATCAGTAAGGCAAGGGGTCACGCCCCACGAAAAATTGAGATGACGCAAAACCGTATGGTCGGGTGTGAGCACAAAAATGGGCTCACGGGGGCGCCGTGCAGAAAGACTTCGTCCGGAAGATCCTGAAATACTATGAGCGACAAGGGCTTTTGCCTTATTCTTTTGTGCGAGCAGGCAGGCGGAATAGGCAAGAAAGTCAGGGGTGCTGATGTCGCATGTATCCTGACTGCTCTTTTCAAGGCGCTCTATGAGAAGGGATTCCGCCTCACTAGCAATATTGGCCATAAAAGCTACTGTTTCCACAGGATAATTGCCCATGGCGGTTTCCTCAGACAGCATGACACAGTCTGCGCCGTCCAAAACAGCGTTGGCAACGTCTGTTGTTTCCGCACGAGTAGGCGTGGGGTTGTTTACCATGGAGAGCAGCATCTGCGTTGCCACTATAACGGGTTTTCCCGCACGGTTGCAGGCAGTGATGATGCGTTTTTGCATGGTGGGCAGCAGAGGAAGCGGGCACTCAATGCCGAGGTCTCCCCGCGCAACCATAATAATATCGGTTACCGCTAAAATTTCTTCCAGCCTGTCCACAGCGTTCTGACGCTCAAGCTTGGCGCAAATAGGAATATTGCGCCCAGCCGCCTTGATAATGGCTCTGGCCTCAAGAATATCTTCCGGGGTTTGCACATAGGAAAGGGCCACAGCGTCCACGCCAAGGCGCATGCCTTCTGCAAGGTCAACCTTGTCTTTCTCGGTAAGTGCCGGCAGCTTTATAGATTTTCCAGGCAGCGCCAAACCCTTGCGTGAGGTAACAATGCCGTTATTATCTGCGGCAATGATGAACCCCCCTGGCGCTTTTTCTGTTACAATAAATTGAAGGGTGCCATCCGCAAGAACAAGGCGATCCCCTTCTTCCAGGCCATCGAGAATTTCCTGTTTATCAAAGGGAATAAAAGGAATATCTATGGCATAAGCTGGCCGCTTGGGGCCAAGCAGCGCCTTATCGCCTTTTTCAAAGGCAATAGTGCCTTCGTCAAGGATGCCAATACGGATTTTAGGCCCGGCCAAATCCTGAAGGATTGTAATGGGGACATTGTGCTGTATCTCCAGAGCGCGAATATTTTGAATTATCTCAATAAATTGCGCTGCCGCACCATGAGAAAAATTCAAACGGAAAATGCGCACTCCCGCGCCGATAAGGCGCGAGAGCATTTCAGGAGAAGAGCAGGCTGGGCCTAACGTGGCGATAATTTTTGTTTTCATGGCTTTACTTAGAAGTATTTTCAAAAGTTTGTCAAGGGCGCGTCAACGGGCTCAAATAATTTCAAAAAGCTCTATGCCGGTATACACCTGCCAAAAAGACAAACCCAAAAGAAGAACATTATTGACTCCATGAATAATGGGAAGCCACTTCCGCCGCTTTTTGACCTTGTCTAGCTGCGCCCCGGTAAGATACCCGATAATGGCCAGCGGAACCATGATGAGACCCACTTGGGCATGCAGTTCGCCTATAAACGTCCCATTCCAGGCATAGTATGCTCCACCAAGTCCCAAAAATGCCCCAACGGCCCATATAAACAAAACGATAGTACCAAGCCGTACGTGGCGCTTCCAGAGAAAGGGGATCTTGCGCTTGAAATGCAGGCTGCACGTGCGCAAAACACCAAGCCAAGTAACGTATATAGCGAGAACAGTGATAAGGCTTATAAGAACAGGGTGAATCCAGACCATGACGGCTCCTTGCTACAAATAGAGAGTGTGGTTTATAAAAGAATATCCAAAAGCATAATAGACAAACAACCGCCCATAATGCCATCGACAAGAAAAAAAGTGACGCGCTCTTGCGTAAAAAAACGCATAAACAGATATCTCTTCCGTAAAGGCGAGTGCGCTGTATACACTTTGCTGTGCGGTAAAAATTGAAAAAACGCAAGCCCTAATAACACAAGACAGAGACACATTCCAGCAAGAAAGATGCTCAAACTACGATGCCGCAGCAGAGAAAGCGCCGGAATAAGCAGAATCGCCGCAATAAAAGCATGAAACCAAAGTCCCATCAGTTGGTGGCTGCGGCCCTGCTCAAAAAGCAGAGGGGGAAGAGCAAAACCCGCACGCTCGTAGTCACTGCGGTGCCGCTGGGCACGCAACCAGAAATGCGGAATCTGCCATAAAAAAGAGATGCCATAGAGGAGAACAGGTAAGGGGCTGTTCAGCGGCTTTCCGGCAGCAATCCAACCCATGAGCAGGGGCACAGCGCCCACACTCGCTCCTGCTAAAAGAGCAAAGGGCGTATGCCTTTTAAAGGGCGTATACACACCATTATACAAGACAAGACTCCCTGCCGCAATGCCGACAAGAAGAAAACTCCCTGCATGAAAACAAGCGGTAAAAGCGGGTACGGCCAAAAAAAAAGTGAAAAAAACAGCGCGCAAGCCCGACATACGCCCAGCCGCCACAGGCCGATGGGCCGTGCGGGTCATAAGGGCATCCACATCTTTTTCTTGTGCCTGATTTAATGCGGAAGCAGCACAGGCAAGAAAAAAACAGCCCAAAAACACACTTGCCAAACGGGCATCCAGGGGTTTGCCTGTCAGCATAAAGCCCACCACTGCGGAGAAAGCCACAGCGAGGGATACCGGCCAGCGGCAAAGCAGGGCAAGGTCACGCGCAGACTTGAATGACACAAAAGTAGGGGAGCAGGAACCTTCGTTCCACTTATTTTTCACTGTGAACGTGTTTTACAGGAGGCGCTTTCTGATCATCATCAGCACCAGGGCGCAAAGGGCCGGTTTCGTTTTTACCCACAGAGGCCAGATACTCCAGCATGGAACGCATTTGTTCCGGCGTAAAGTCCGGGTACGGCGGCATGGTATTTTCATACCCCCGCACTAAGCTACTTCCAGGATTAACAATGGCTTCAGTAAGATAAGCATCATCTACGGTAATAGTCTGCTCTTTTCCCCCTACCAGAATATGAGTGGTGCTGCCATGCAATCCCTCAAGGGAAGGAGTGTCTTGCGGCGCTTCCCCCAAGAGGTGGCAGCTAAAACAGCCGTGACTTTCCATAAGAGCATACCCGGCGGCAGGGCCGTGCATCGCCAGAGGTTGAGCAAGCCATGCTTCAAATTCTTCCGGGGGAAGGGCCTTGATTACAGACATCATCGCTGAGTGCTTGACGCCGCAATACTCCGCGCAGTAAATGTCATACTCGCCCGCCCTCTCTGCCTTGAACCAGGTGTAGGTTGTCATGCCGGGAACCACGTCCATTTTAATGCGAAAGGCAGGGGCAAAAAAACTGTGGATAACATCCGTCGCTGTCATCACCAGTTTAACAGGGGTATTAACCGGCACAGGCAGGGTTGAGCTGGTTTTTCCATTGGGATATTTGAACGTCCACGCGAACATGCGGGCCGTAACCTGTATTTCCATGGCATTTGGCGGTACGGTGCGCAAAGCCTTAAAGCCTGTCCAGCCATAATAAAAAAGCCCCATTACCATGATGGATGGAATGAGCGTCCAGAGTATCTCCGCGGTGATATTGCCGCGTATATCGGAAGGCACAGGATTACGCGTGTGATGATAACGCCAGATAAACCACACGGTGCAGACCGTGAGGATAATCAGCACTACCCCTGAAAAAAGAAAGACCAGAAAAAGCGCGAAATCAACCTGCTGCGCGGGAGAAAGGGATTGCAGATACATAGGCTACCTGTATGCTACGTCAAAAAAGGTGAAACCGATGCAAACGGCAAGCATGAAAAAGGCGACAAAAACCATAGTCCGCAAGGCAGCGCCTTCATAGCGGATATGCATGAACCAAAGAATCACCAGAGCGGCCTTGACGGTTGCCACAACCAGGGCCACGAAAACATGCAAAAAACCAAAATCAACAAAGGAAACCCCTACGGTTATCCCGGTAAGCAGCATCAAGCCTGCCCAGACAACGAGGCAGGTACGCACAGAAAGGCTGTGCGTTTCAGCGTGAAGAGAAGGTTCTGCGTGGCTCTGTGCAAAATTATTCATAGTAGTCACCTGAAAACACGTAAAATATGTAAGCTGTTTCATTCCTGAATTGCGCTGGGCTCTTCATAAAACATGCGGCTTAAAGGGCCAGATAAAAAAGAGGAAACAGATAAATCCACACCAAGTCCACAATGTGCCAGTAGAGTCCCACATTTTCGGCCATAACATAGCGTTCCTGGGTAATGCTGCCCGCTCCCATGCGCTGCCACACCCAGAGAATACAGGCCGCGCCAATAATAACGTGAACGGCGTGCAATCCCGTCATCAGATAATAGAGATTAAAAAAGGTCATCTCACCCAACGGTAGAGTCAAATATGTCGGCCCATTGGGGTAAAGACCATGCTCTATTTTGGCGCTCCATTCAATATACTTGATGACCAGAAAGACCAAGGCCAGAGCAACAGTTCCCAGCAAATAGCGACGAGAAAGAGTTACCTGTCCACGCTGAATACTGCCCACAGCAAGAGCTACCAGCAGACTACTGGTAATCAGTACCACCGTATTGGTGGTGCCGAGCACCTTGTTAAGAACAGCGCCCCCGACATGAAAGGCTGCGGGATATCTATGGAAATAAACGGAAAACAGCAAAAAGAGTCCACCAAAAAGCAAAACTTCCGTAAACAAAAAAAGCCACATGCCAATTTTTGCACCCTCAATATCTTGTGGGTGAACACGAGCATGAGTATGCACGGGAGAAGCGCCACCAGTTACGGTATACGCAGCAGTACCAGCGTTATTTACGGTATGCGCGGAAGTTTGCTGCATCCCTTCCACCAGTGAAGCAGGGGGCGTCTCAGACTTCACGGTGATACCCCTGATAATCATACGGGCCATGTGTCACAATGGGTTCCTCATCAAAATTATGGTGAGGCGGCGGTGAAGAAGTAGCCCACTCAAGAGTAGCCGCTCCCCATGGATTATTGCCGGCAATTTTACCAGTTTTTGTGCCACGCCACAGATTAAAGATCATGAAGAACGCTCCAAAAAGCAGTATCCACGACCCTATGGTAGAGAGCATCTGTAAGGGAGCAAACTGAGCGGGGTAATCAAAATAACGGCGAGGCATACCATATAATCCCATAATAAACATGGGAAAATACAAGACATTGAAGCCAACAAATAAAAATAGACATGAGATGTTGGCATGACGAGTATTGTACATACGGCCAAATATTTTGGGAAACCAGTAGTGAATGGCAGCGAACAGGGCAAAACCAAGGCCCCCAAAAATAACATAATGGAAATGTGCCACAACAAAATAGGTGTCATGAACATGAATATCCGGCCCGGCAGCCCCAAGAACAAGACCCGTAAGCCCACCAATGGAAAAAAGAGTTAAAAAGGCTATGGCAAACCAAAATGGCGGATCAAGATATAAAGAACCTTTATACAGTGTGGCTATCCAGTTAAAGACCTTGATGGCTGAAGGAATGGCCACAACAAAGGTCAGAAAGGAAAAAATCAGAACAGCAGTGTCGCTCATACCGCTGGCAAACATGTGATGCGCCCACACCAGAGAACCGGCAAAGGCAATGGCCAAACTGGAAAAGGCAATGGCCTTATACCCAAAGATGGATTTTCGCGCAAAAACGGGCAATACATCAGAAATAACGCCCATGGCCGGAAGAATCATCACATACACGGCAGGGTGCGAATAAATCCAGAAAAGGTGCTGATATAAAAGGGGATCGCCCCCCTTACCCGGATCAAAAATACCAATATCCAGCATACGGTCGCCAATGACCAGCAACGCGGTAATGGCAAGTACAGGCGTTGCAAGAACCTGAATCCAGCCGGTAGCGTAAAGCGACCAGCAAAAAAGCGGCAGCCGGCCCCAGGTCATTCCCGGTGCCCGCAGCCTATGTATGGTAGTAATGAAATTCAGGCCCGTCAAAATTGAAGAAAAACCCAAGATAAACACCGCAAAAACCGCAAGGCTCACGTTTGTGGTGGTAACCCTGCTAAAAGGAACATAAAATGTCCACCCGGTATCCGGCGGGCCGTTTCCAGTTACCATGGAAAGAAGCGCCAGCATCATCCCGGTCATGTAAAGCCACCAGGAAAGAATATTCAGCCGAGGGAATGAAACATCCTCCGCCCCAAGCTGCAATGGCAGAATAATATTTCCGAATGTTGCGGGAATGCTGGGAATAACCACAAGAAAAACCATGATAACGCCGTGCAGAGTGAAAAGGACGTTGTACGTTTGCGGGCCCATGTAATCCGCACCGGGCCGCATCAGCTCAAGGCGAATACAAAATCCAAGAATCATACCCACAATGAGCATGGCAAGGATGCTGTACATATATAATACGCCGATACGCTTATGATCGGTTGTGAAAAGCCATGAGGCAAGGCCCGTGGCAACGCCCGGAAGTGGCTGTAAAAAACTGGGAGAAGCCTGTGCGCTCATAGTGTCGCTCCGGGTGAAGGAGTCTGTATTTTCATAACATTACTCAGTGGGAGGAGGAGGTGAATGCCGGGATGCATATTTTGCCCTTTTGCTGGATGCACGAGCCCCTTTACCGCCGCGCAAAAGCACAAAAAGCAGCACGCCCGCGCCAAAGAGAATAATAATTCCAGCTAACCGCATAACACTAAACACATAGCCGCGTGCTTCAGGATCATACGCAAAACAATAACTCAAGACGCGCTTAACGGAAAGCCCTATTTTACCCTCCGCCGCTTCAAGGCAGGCCATAGTAATATCAACAGGCATAAAGCTTTGCCCATATAAATAACGAGTTATTTTCCCGCCATTTCCCACAATTATAATTCCCACAGGGTGCGAAAAATCTCCCACCCCCTTGCGAATAAAAGGAAAACCCAGGGCATCCATAAATTTTTTAATGGATGCAAGGTCGCCCGTCAGATACGTCCAATATTCTTCAGGAAACTCATAGTTCATGGCTGCAAGAAAATTATTTTTTTTGCGCGCCGCCATGGCCGGAGTATCAGTTTCATCAAAACTGACGGTAATGACACGAAAATCCTTCCCAGGGGTGAGGGTTACATTGGGAAGAGTCGCTGTAAGGGAGCTTTGCAATGTATTGCAGGCGGCAGGGCAGGTAAAGAAAACAGGTAAGATAATGGTTGGCATATCCATAAGAGAGCGTACATCCACCGGATTTCCCCGTTCGTCATTGAGAAAAATTCCGTCAGGCACCACGGAGCCAAGCTTTTCATCTATGGAAGGAGGAGGCGCTGAAGGCTGCGTGGAAAGAATGGTTACCCCGGCAGGTGCCGTACCATTCACCGTAAAAGGGGACGGCTTCCCTGATTTTGCAGAATTTGGAGGGGTAACAGGAGCTGCGGGCTGTGCCGACATATCCGCTGGGGATTGCGTGGGCATACCCATGTGCGGCTGTTCTGGCATGTTCATTTGCGGCTGTGTACCATTACCCATGTGCGCCGCATGTGGATTTTCTTCCGCTTGTGCTGCAAACGCAAGCGAGGCAAAGTAAAGTAAACAAGCATAAACAATAAAAACTGAGACTCTTTGGCACACGGCGGGAAAAGCAAGGGCAGACGGCATCATGAAACTTCCTGGACAAAGTATTTTCACAAGTATTCAATGAACCAGCCTTACTGTCAATTTAAAAGTATATATACCTTGCTTAATAAAGACAGTCTCAAGCAATATTCGAGGAACCAACCCAGCGGGCAAGGGTTGCATACAGAGTTTGCGCATCTATGGGTTTAGTAATATGAGCGCTCATGCCTACCAGAAGACTTTTCTCCCGGTCTCCGCTCATAGCATGCGCTGTCATGGCAATAATAGGGAGCTGCGCAAATTTTGCCATTTTACGGATAGCGCGGGTGGCATTTAGTCCATCCATTTCAGGCATCTGAATATCCATAAGAATCAGGTCGTAATGGCCTTGTTGAACTTTCTCAACGGCTTCCAGGCCGTTATTGGCAATATCCACCTGAATTCCCGCAATGGATAAGAGTTCCAACGCCACAAATTGATTTATCTCGTTATCCTCTGCCAAAAGCACCTTAACCCCGCGCAGAGATGCCGGGGGAAACTCTGCTGATTTCGCAACCAAAGAGCTTGCGGAGGTATCGTTCGGGAGTGCTGTGCTGGAGGACTGCGAAACAGCAGCTACGCACGTATCATCCAAAAGCTTTTCAGCATTCCAGATTTCATCCTCACCCAAAGGGGGCTGCACAGCTCCTTGCTGAATAAAGAAAAAGGGTATGGAAAAATAAAAAGTTGTGCCCACATCCCTTACACTTTCGCACCAAATATTCCCTCCCATCATTTCCACAAGGCGCTTGCTGATGGCGAGGCCAAGGCCTGTGCCGCCATACTTACGCGTAATTGAAGAATCCGCTTGCATAAAAGGGGTAAAGAGCGTGGTTACCTGAGCAGGTGTCATGCCAATTCCACTGTCGCCAACAGAAAAAACAAGCGTTACTTGATTTTGAGTAAGTTTTTCCACTGAGACAGACAAAGTAATACTGCCCTTTGCTGTAAACTTGGTGGCATTGCTGATGAGGTTAAGCAAAACCTGATGCAGACGCAAGGAATCGCCACAGAGTACAGGCGGTATATACGGAGGAAGACTGACGGTGTAATGGAGTCCCTTATCAATAATTTTCTGCATGACAACATTGCCAACTTCCTGCACAAGACTCTCAAGGGTAAACTCAACCTCTTCCATGTCGAGCTTGCCGGCTTCAATTTTAGAAAAGTCCAGAATATCATTAATAATGCGCAACAGCGCTTTGGCGGACTGCTCCACTTTTTTAAGATAGTCCTGCTGCCTTTCTGTCAAATCCGTGCGAAGAACAAGGTGCGTAATACCCAGTATGGCATTCATCGGTGTGCGAATTTCATGACTCATGTTAGCAAGAAATTCACTTTTCGCTTTTGTACTTTCTTCCGCAAGATCACGAGCTCGGCGTAACTCACGCTCTTTATTATGCATATCTGTAACATCAACAAGCCACGTCATGGCACATTGCTCGCCATAATACTCAGCAGGGAATGCATTAATGAGCATTTGCTTTGTCTCGCCGTGCTTTGTATAAATGCGTAAGGGTTGCCAATCAACAGATCCAGTTTCCTTAAATGCCTGGATAAGGGCTCTGGATTCTTTTTTGTCTTGCACAAACTGCTCAAGCGTATCACCAACGGAAAGTCCCAAAAAATAACGAGTGAACGGGGTGGCAAACCGCACAACCCTCCCCACAAGAATAACCAGACAAACCGGGCTGCTCTCCAATAAGCGCTCCAGCAATGCCCGCTCTTTATCAAGTTCCTTCTTGGCTGTTTTCACTTCGCGCAGGTCACGGATATATGCAGAAATCATAGGTGTGTTGCGCCACATAACGCGAACAAGTGTAATTTCCACAGGAAGAGACGTGCCATCGTGCGCTTGATGCACCCATTCAAATTTTTCATAGCCCGTTTCAAAGGCTCTCTCTATGTCCTTGAGCGCCTTTTCAACAGAAACAGCACCATCCGGCTGATATCGCGGTAAAAATTTATCAAAGTACTCAATGTACTCCCATTTCTCCGTGAGTCCAAACAAGGCGAGTGTAGCGCGATTGCAGTCAAATTTATAGCGCTGGGTTAACGGGGCATCGGGGCAAACTTCTTTGTTGCGCTCTATGAACGCGCAACAAAAGGGCGTTGTGTCTAACATAAAGCGAATGCGCTCATTGGCGTCATGAGCTTCCGTCATATCCATCATAATTTCAATATGCCCGATGGTTATGCCGTTATGATCATGCAGGTACGACGATTGCCCTTGGTAAAATCGTGCGGTTTCAAGCTGATACATTTCAAAAAAGCGAGGGCCGTCCGTAACATCGCCAGCAATGTTCGTATTCTTATTCCAAAGCATGGCCGGCTTGCCCACAAGATCCTCAAGAGTTTCTCCCCCAAGCATTTGCAAGCCAGGCTCGTTCAAATACTGCCAGCTCCCCTCCATATCAACAACAGAAATAGGAATGGGAAGACTATCAATAATAGCCTTATACCAAGCCAGCTTATCTGCAATTAAGTCAAAAGATTTATTAAGATCATTCTCCAGAAAAACAGCAAGCTCCGGCTCCTCACCAGGGTGCTGATGCCGATCCTCATCGCAGAGTTCTGACTGGGGCAACACAACCGGTAACGATCCAAGCAGCGTTGCAAGCCGAATTTGCATATCGCATAACAGCTCTGTTCGCTCGTTTATTTGCTGTTGCAAAACAGCATCTTGCAAGGCAATGGTCTGCTCTGATTCTTTTTGGCTTTTTTCAAGAAATTTATTCAGTCGGATGTGATCATGGATATCCTGCATGGCTCCACGTATAATAACGGTTTCTCCCTCTTTTTCAGTAGAGGATTTACCGAAGCAATACACCCAGTGCCAGTCATTCAACTTTTTATTCCATATTCTATATGTACTGGAAAATACTATCCCCGGGCTTTCACTGGCAGTAACAATAGCCATTTCAGCCTCAGCTCTGTCGGCAGGGTGACAAATGTTTTCCAGGTATCTGTTCCAGTCATACCGGGCAAAATTATCCTCGCTGTAGCCAAAGCTATCCAACAGGCGAACATCAGGGCGAATAGTACCCTGTCCCTCACGCAGTTCCAGCTCCCACAAACCGATAAGACCAACCTGAAGAATATCCGTCAGTGTATCTAGCCAGCCCTGAGTCGTTTCTCCGCCAAGAGACAAAGAAGGAAGTATACCGTTTGCACTCATATGATAGTATCCCTATAATAATTCTCTATACCATACCCCCTAATTATGCATAAGTACATAGAAAAACATTGCTGTCCGGCTAACGCTCAATAAAAAAGTCCAAAATCTCAAAGTATTGTGGTAAAGAAATCTTACACAACATCTTGCCACACAAGGAGATTTTTGACTTGAGTCACCACAATACACTTTTCTCCCAGACGCTATCCCTAATTCCCAAATATGTTTTTCAGAAGCTCGAAACGGCACAAAACAGGACGCTCTTCGCGCAAATTCGGGTTCAAGGAGCAGTTTACCGTAATGGCTTTCATCCAACTTGCCGCACGGCGTTCCATGCGCGACGGTTTGCGTTGTCTTGCCCCCGCTGGAAACCGCCTGTACCACTGGGGCCTGAAAAATGTTGCCCGCTCGACCGTTGCCGATGCCAACAACTCTCGCCCTGTGGGCTTTTTCAAAGACCTGTTCGCCGAAATGTACGGTCTGTGTCGCCCGCACGCACCAAAACACAAATTCCGCTTTAAGAACTTATCTATAAATAGAGACCGTTGCACAATACACCGAACTATATGTCATCGTCCCTTGAAAAGTCTTTTAAAGGCCATTAAGAATCAAGTGCCAAGAGAAGACACAATTTTTATCGAATGATTTCAAAGCAGAAGCTGCCTTTCTCTTTATCTTCACTGGATAAGAAAATGTATCGTTTTATCTTGCTGAAAAATAAGACATAATTTTCCAGCAAGCTTTCAAAATCCGCTACGAATTTTGAAAGAAAGGCACGC
>JAVBJS010000049.1:0-15934 GCA_031546885.1 Desulfovibrio sp. | reverse complement strand
CGCTACGAATTTTGAAAGAAAGGCACGCTGCGCTGTCCGCTTGCGAGCGCTTGCTGCGCAATCGCTAGAGTCCGTTGCATTATGCAACGAACTCACCTGCTGTGGTTATTGTACCGCGCTCCATGACGAGCAGGGTTGGCGGAGGGCAACCTTGCGTGTTATTTCCTGCTTCTTGCAGCATATCGGCTATGTGCTGGTGGCAGGTAAAGAACAGGAGCTGATTTGTTTTGGAAAACTCTGCCAAAACTGTGGCACATTGTCGAGCGCGTTTTGCATCGGAATTAACAAGAATATCATCCATAATGACGGGCAGGGGCTCGGCTCTGACGGCGTGATTTCGAATATACGCAAGACGCAGAGCAAGATAAAGCTGCTCTCGGGTTCCTTGGCTGAGTTGTTTTTCGGGATCGCGGGCTTCTCCGCTTTTATGAATGGCCCGGAAATTTTCGTCATCCAAACTGGCTGCCATTCCTGTGTATTCCCCCCCGGTGATATCGGCAAAGAGCTTGCTGGCATGTCCGATGACACCTTTGTTCCCCTCTTGCTCAAAGCGGGCCTTGGCGGTGAGAAGAAGGTGCCTGGCAAGGGCGGGAACACACCACTGCCGCGAAAGACGGTGTAATTCTTCCTTGAGAACGGCTTCTTTGAGAAGAAGTGGAGCGTTGCCGTCACTCCCCATGAGGTTGGCGCGACGCTCTTTGAGTTGGCCTTGAGTCTCGGTAAGGGCGGTTATGCTGGCTTGCAGCGCGTGCAATTGCCCTTCCAGTTGTGACTGTTCGGTCTTGATGTTGTTGAGGAGGGATGTGGTATCAAATTGAAGGGGCAGAAAAGAAGAAGAGGTGGAGAGGGGGGTATAGTTTACCGAATGTATTGAATTTTCCTGAACAGTTGGCAGGGCGAGCTCAGGCGTGAAGGTGGGAGAGGATGATGCAAGGGCTTGCCCGGTAAGCCACTGGGTTATTTCCGCACGGAGAGCGACGGGGCAAAGCGGCGCTGCCAGCACGGCCATGAGCTTTTCCTGTGTTGCATCAAAGGAGGCTTGGGCCTGCTTGAGATTTTCCTGGTGCTGTTTGTGCTGTTTTTGCTTTTCTGTACGAAGGGCAAGGGATTTTTGTATATCCTCACTGGCCTTTGCAAGATGCGCGAGGAGATCGAGGGCTTCTGGTAAAAGCGTCACGGCAGCGTGGGCAAAGCGAATGCTGTCTGTGGCGGTGTTTGCCGAATCCATCGGCTGCACCCCGGCCAAAAAGACAGTGGCTGCATCTGAAATGGGCTCTCCTATCTGGAGGGTGGTTAGTAAAATTTCCTTGAGGGTTGCGCCAAGAGCTATGGCGTTCCGATTGTAGTTGACTGCGTGCGTGGTAATACGCTTTTGCAAATCCATGAAAGAACGCATTTGGGCCAGGGCTTCTGTGGCTTCTTTAGGGGTGAGATGCACGCTCAATCCACGTTCTGTAAGCCAATTTTTCCAAATACACTGCTGTGCGCGCAGCGCCGCTTCGCTAGCCTGCATGGCTTCTGCTGCACTATTAAGGCGCAGGGCAAGACGGTGAACCTGTTCCTCGCGTGCGGAAAGAGTGGATTGTCTTTTTTGCCGCTCCTGCTGTTTTTCACGTTCAATACGGAGTGCTGTAAGAGCTGTTTTTAGCGTGGCAAGGCCCTGTTGCATAAGTGCGGCAAAGGGGTGCAGTGGATCTTCCAGATGCGCCGCAAGGGCATACCATGATAGTGCTGGGAGTGCTGAGGTTGAGGGTGCTGGGATTGATGATTCTGTCAGTGTTTTCGGACTTTCTGCTGTGTAGCGTTGTGACATAAGGGATGGAGCAAAAAAATCTATGGTTTCCGCATTGGCCAGGGGGAGGGCTAGGGATTGCAAAATGCTTTGCAGGGTAGCGTAGGCGGATTTTTCTGCATGGAGGTGGGCCTTTGCTGTTTCCGCACGAGTGCAGAGCGTAAGAATATTTTCATGCGCCCCTTCTTGTAACAGGTCAACGTGTGGTAATCCTGCCTGCTGGAGTAAAAGGGCAAGCTGCGCCGCGCAGGCAGCCTGCTGTTCATTGGTGCGGGCGACGGCGTTCTGACTGGGAATTAATGCGTCAAGGGCAGCATTCAGAGCGTTTTGAGCTTCGGTAAAGTCGCGTAAATGATCTTCCAGAGTTAGGGCAAGGCGTGTCCAAATATCCAGCTCTTGCAGGGCGATATCAATGCCTGCTTCATCAGGAGTATCTTGTTCTGCCGCAAGGGGAAGCCATGCGCCTGCCTCTGCCGCAGCGGCTTGCAGCATGCTGAACAGTCGGGCTATGTCGGCACTTACAATGGCTTCTGGAGTAGTGCCTGCTTCTTCTGCCCAAAATTCGCGTGAAAATAAACCAAGCCCCGCAACCGCCGTTACTCCCCCCAGATAGGCCAGGGCCGGAATGGCAAGAGCTAAAGAAAGACCCAGCAGCCCTCTCCCTAAGACGACGAGAATAAGACTGACCACAAAGGCCTTGTAAATACAGGGACGAGCCATACGCGCTGCAAGGGCGCTTTGGGCGGTGCGTAATTCCATGAGAATACGATCCATTTGTCGCAGGCGAGTCCGGCGTTCTTCCAGCTCTTCCAGAAGAGGAATTTCACCTGCTGCCCTGGACGCGCTATTCCACATCTCTTCATTATGCAGCGCAGCTTCGTAAGCTATAGTGCAGTGTGAGGTGAAAGCCGTCAGATTTTCCGTGTGGTATGTGGAGGCGTTGCAATCTGGCTCCAGGGCTTCCTGACGTTTTTTCAGTATGGCGATGGCCTGCACCCCACATAGAATTATTCCTTTTTGGACAGTATCGAGCTGCTGTTGAGCTGCATCTGCTCGCGCTTGTGCTCCCGCAAGAAAATTTTTGCCTGCAGCGCTACATTCACGGGCATTGTGCCATGCAGTTACGCCTTCGCGTATTTTTTCATGCATGGCATGGGAGCTGTCGCAGTGTACAAGGTGGGCTTCGTCCCAATGGGGCGCAACAGCAGTGCGTGAATATTCGGCCTGCTTTTTGGCGCCTTGGTAATAGGCTGTTACTTCTGTGAGGGAGGCAAGGGCCTGCTCTGCTTGCAAAAGCTGGGGGGCAAGGTTTTCTGTTTGTTCAATATCCGGTAGAGCCTGCGGTGTGATTTCTTCCAGCATGTTGCGCTCAAGGATGCTCTGCTGTACGGCTTCAGTATGCTCTGTGGCAAGGCGGGTGTGATACTGCTTCGCCTGCTCCAGTGCTTCCTTGCGCTCAGCCAATGCGTGAGCGTTGGCGTCGATTGCTTGTACCGTAAGGGGGGAGGTGTCCATTTTGCCAATGGCTTCCGCTGTCCAGCTTTCTCCAAGGGTGTGCATAATCTGGTGTTGTGCCTGCTCAAGGGTGCGTATCTCTTGCTCAAGGGCAGGCAGGGAGGCAGCATCACCACGGCAGCGCTCTTTTTGCTCGCGGAGCCCCTGAATAATCGCGTGCAGACGAGAATTTTCTGCCAAAGCGCCACGGGGGGCGAGCGCCTGAATTTCTTCTTCCAGTGCGGTTTGCGTCTTTTTTTCTGCAACAACTGCTTCACGGCGTTCTTCACATTGCAGGACAAGTAATTCTAGCTGCTGGAGTGTTTGTAAGGTCTGGGTTCTGCTTGCGGCATCTTGAGTTATGCTTGCAACATTTTCGCTTATTTCCTCATATTCGTGTTGAATGAGGGTATATCGCTCCAAATCTGGCCCACGCGCATGCAATTCGGTGCGAATGGCCTCAAGCTGGCGAGCGGTATTAGTAATGAGTGAGGAGGCATGATCGCGTTTGAGCAGGGGCTCCATGCGCGCTTCCAGTTCTTTCAACACACGAGCGGGTGATTGCAGGCCAAGACCAAAGGCTGCCCCATGCAGAGCGTGGCGAACTCCGGCTCCATTCAGGGAGGAAACATCCATTAATGATTTTAAAGAAATGGCAAAAATACTGTCAAAAACTTCTACAGTCAGGCCGTTGTAAAGGCGCTGTAAGGCGCTTTCCGGCAGTGGTTGCCCCTGGTGATCGAGCAAGGCCACCTCATCACCGGGCTTGCGTGTGAGGGTGATGTCCCCAAGGGTTTCAGTGTGCAAGAAGAGAGAGCCGCCTGCATTGCCGCGTGACCGCTTGCTTTGCATCGGTTCAATACTGCTTCGACCTCGCTTGTAGCCAAAAAGCGCCACTTGGAAAAAACGCATGCAGGTGCTTTTTCCTGCTTCATTGTGCCCCAGAAAGATAGAAAGTCCTGGAGATAAATAGGGTACTTCTTGTTCTGCTAAAATACCAAAGCGATCAATATGTAAGCGGTAAATATGCAAAGTCTATTTTCCTTCTAAAAGATCAAGGCATAAAAGCGTGGCTTCTTCGATGATGGCATTGCATTCTGACTTGTCAGGTGCGGCTATGTCTTCCCGCAGACGGGTGCGGAAAAAAAGTTCACCCAGAAGCGCGTCCGGCAAGTGCAGTTTTGTTTTGTTGTGCGCTTCATGCTCATCCTGTTGCTCCGCGCTCTGTAAAGCCCGTGCTACACGCACTACCTCACCGATGAGATCTGGGCGTAACCCCACAGTATCAATATCAAGGGTGGGCCGTGTGGCAGGAATGATGTCGCGTATCCATATTTCCTGGTTACCTTCAGCGCAGAGAGTGCGGAGGCTTTCTTCGAGGTGTTGCTGTAAGGCCGTGAGGGCGCCTGGCTGGCGCAGCTCATGGTGCAGGGCAGTGCGCCCGGAAAGAGTTACTCGTGCAATCAAGGCCGGACTGGGCCATATGGCAGCGGGGAGGGCAAGGGCAGTGCAAGCCTTTATTTGGCCTTCAGTTATGCGTTGGGCAAGTTCCTGCATCGTTTTAAGGATCAAGCTTTCCAGCGCAACAATGTCTTCTGGTGTGTTCTCTGTTGCGGCATCCAGCGTGAAGGTAAGGTGCTCCCATTGCACTGGGGCCAGGGGCATCAGGGTAGGATTCGCAACACCATGCTTGTCTACCTGCACAACCATACACCCATGCGGGCCACTTTCATTCACATGCAAGCCTTGTGTGCTTCCGGGATACACAACGCAAATTGGACTTTGCCGTATAATTTGTGGAGAATGCACATGCCCTAAGGCCCAGTAATCCAGTTGTGTAGCAACAAGATCAGGCAGGGAACAGGGGGCGTATTTGGCGTGGATTCCTTCTTGCCCGTCCAATGCGCAATGCAACAGACCTATCTGAAATATTTTTTCCATGGAGGAAGGTTCTTGGCTACGAGAGAAAAAGTGGGCCAGATTGCGCCCTTCCTTTTCTGTTGCGTGGCTGATGCCATGCACGAGGGCCAGGGGCTCACCGCTGCGCAGAGCAGTATGAGTGCTCATCTGGCTGTCGTATTCCACAACATTGGCTGGCCAGGAAATCCCCGTGGTCTCAGAACTAAATGGGTCATGGTTGCCCTTAACGAGGAATACGGCAATGCCTGCCTGTTCCAGCCGCAAAAAGGCATCTCGAAGGGCGAGTCTGGCGCGTAAGCTGCCCTCCGCAGCGTTATAGATATCCCCGGCCAGCAATAAAAAATCCGCCTTACAGGCAAGGCAGACTTCGGTTAGCCGCTCTAACGCTGTGAAGCCGGCGCGAGAAAAGAGAGCCTGCAAACTGCGCCGGTGCGGCTGTGCGGCGGAGTTTGCAGAATCTTCAAGGGCAAGGGAAACCCCTCGGAAAGGGGCGTCAAGGTGTAGGTCAGCCGCGTGAACAAAGGTAAATGGATGCATGGCAAGTGGTGTAGCAAAAAATGGAGGCTGTTGCAAATGGAGGCTGCTGAGCAGCAGTCCCGCATAGTATTGAGCCAGGCCTGCTATTCCACTGTGAAGCCAATGCGAGCCACGGCAGATTTAACCGCATTTACTGCCACAGGGGCAGCGAGATCCGCATCTTTCCAGGAGGCTTCTTTTTTCAAAAGATCCACCGAAACGCTCGTTGTTCCCATAATGTTTTCAATGGCTGATGTTACGGATTTTTTACAATGATCACAGGTCATTCCATGAACAGAAATGGTAGGCATAAAAATTCCTTATTACTGTGTTGTTGTATTGTGCATGCACGCAGGGAAGCTGTGGAGGAGTATGGCAAGCGTTGGGTCATGAGGGTGCGCGGATAGCCCGCATGAATCGCATCTGCACTCACATGAGTATACCCTATTCGAGTTCGCTGCATAATGCAACGCCCTCTGGCGATTGTGCAGCAAGCGCAAGTTAAGGTCAAACTATACAAGGGAATGCCTTTGTTCTTGATTAGGACTTGATAAAATTACGTCCTTTTGCCTCAATAGGCCACAAAACTTCTTGATAATTTATAAGAGGTGTGAGATAAGACCGTCTGCATCAGCGAGCTGGTGCTTGTGGCTGGGTGGCGAAATGGTAAACGCAGTGCACTCAAAATGCACCGTCCTACGGACTTGAGAGTTCGAATCTCTCCCCGGCTACCAGAATAAGATTCAAAGAAGTCCGCTGAGGTTAAAAAAAGCCTTGGCGGACTTTACTTTTGTCCTTGTGTTATGTCCTTCTGTGTTCAACAAGGTTCGTTGACATTCTGGGGTAAGTTGGGGTAGCTTTCGGGGTAAGTTGAGTTCAGGAAAATATGTTACCCCACGCAGTCGGCCATGTCTCTTTCTGATACCGCCATTCGTAATGCCAAGCCCCAGAGTAAGCCGTACAAGGCATATGACTCTGGCGGCTTGTTCATTATTGTTACCCCTGCCGGTGGTAAGTGGTGGAGGCTCAAGTACCGCTTTGCCGGGAAGGAAAAACTTCTCTCTCTGGGGGTGTATCCAGAAGTGGGTTTGAAGGAGGCTCGCCGTCGCCGTGACGAGGCCAAAGAGCAGCTTGCAATGGGTATTGACCCCAGCAACGCCCGCCAGGCCGTTAAGGAGGCTGTGAGAGCGGAAGCAACGAACAGCTTTGAAGTGGTGGCGAGGGAATGGCACTCCCTGCAATCCCCCAAGTGGGTAGAGGCCCATCGCCGCAATATCATTGCCTACCTCGAAAAAGATATATTTCCCCTGATCGGTCCTTTGCCGGTCAATCATGTTACCCCACCCATACTACTTGACGTTCTGAGACGGATTGAAGCCCGTAGCGCTCCAAACGCCGCCAAAAAAATGCGCCAGACCTGCGGCCAGATTTTTCGATACGCCATTGCCACGGGCCGGGCTAAGTTCGACCCCGCCGCCAGTCTGAGAGACGCGCTTGCCCCGCGTCAGGTGCGTAATTTTGCCAGAATCAAGGAACCCAAGGCCATAGGAGCCATGCTTCGTAATATCGACGAATACGCGGGTAATGTGATTGTTCGGGCTGCCTTGCGCATGGCTCCCTATGTTTTTGTGCGTCCGGGGGAGCTCAGACGGGCGGAGTGGGCGGAGTTCAACTTTGAGGCTGCCGAATGGCGCATACCCGCCGCCAAGATGAAAATGAAGGTGCAACACATTGTACCGCTTGCCCGGCAAGTGCTGGACATCCTGGCCGACCTTCGCCAGTACACTGGCCATACCGCCTACTTATTCCCAAGCATGAGGGCAGGCACGGCCCCCATCAGTGACATGACCCTTTTGGCAGCCCTTCGCCGCCTTGGCTACACCAAGGACGAAATGACAGTACACGGTTTCCGCTCCATGGCCTCCACCCTCCTCAATGAGCAAGGCTACAATAGAGACTGGATAGAACGTCAGCTTGCCCATGGGGAGCGCAACAGCATCCGCGCCGCGTACAACTATGCCGAGTACCTGCCGGAACGCCGGAAGATGATGCAGGAATGGGCGGATTATCTCGACGGGTTGAGAGTCGCAACTTGACTTTGTAACGTTACTCGTTACACTATGAGGCAGGTATGATAAAAAGCTTTGACCATAAAGGGCTTGAGGCATTTTTCTACAAAGGAACCACGAAGGGTATACAGGCGCAACATGCTGAGCGGCTGCGCCGCCGTCTGGATCGTCTGGACAGCGCCGCCGCGATTCAGGACATGGAAGTCGCCGGGTATGACCTGCACCCGCTCAAGGCGACCTCAAAGGGCACTGGTCTGTCAAAGTGTCCGGCAACTGGCGCATGACGTTTCGCTTTGCGGACGGTAACGCCCACGTTGTCAACTATCAGGACTATCATTAGGAGGCCTGGCCATGCGCCGCAAAATTACCCGCAAGCGTACCCATCCCGGCGAACTGATACGGAAAGAGTACATGAAGCCCCTGAAACTCACCGTCACATCCCTGGCGGCAAGCTTGGGGGTATCCCGCAAGACCCTTTCCACCATCATCAACGAACGCGCCGGGGTGACGCCTGATATGGCCCTGCGACTGTCCCGCGCCTTCTCCACCACGCCGGAACTGTGGTTGAACATGCAACAGTCCTATGATTTGTGGATTGCCGAGAACGAACACCACGAATGGCAGAGCGTCCAGCCGGTGTATACTCCAGAAGTGGTAGCGGAACAGGCGCAAACGTGACGAATTTCCTGCCTCTAGCCTTGGCGTAATTAATCAGGGCGAACAGCCGTACCCTTACGGCCTGGGGCGGGAAAACTTAAGGGGCAACCGAAGGGAGTTGGGATATGAAGGGTTCTTACAGGGAATTTGAGTGCGAGGCTCAAAAGTTCTACGAGTGGGAACGCCGAAAGGCAGTGGAACTTAACGCGACCGCTACCAGAAAAATTGAAAATCTAGCGGAGCCGGGATATCTAATCAGCAAACCCCATACCCCAGGCAATTCCATTCCCATTACGGAAGTTGCCGATAGATGGGATATGGGTTTTGATGAAATTAGCCACTATGTTGACTCCGGGGCTTTGCCTGTAGTCTCAGGGTGGTATAAGTGTGCGTACTCCCCCAATGGCAGTATGCGTGCCGCTTTATTTGTCACACTCTAAACTATATCTGAGATAGAGAAGGCCCGGCCTCAATTAAAAAGCTGTGCAGAAGACTTTTACTCGCTGGAGGAAGAGCTTCGCGGAATTAATGATCTATCTATTGGAATATCCAAGGCAAAAAGAAAAATAGGTGGCCTTAGACAGAAGGCAAGACGTAGAGGGTGGTTCTTTTCCCGTAATAACTTCCCATTTAGCCAGGAAATAGTAGGTGGACCGAGAAACGGGATTGAACAAATAAAGGAGGAACTGGAGCAGAGCATACGAAGCCTTCAACACCCACGGAGACGCTATACAGAAGAAATACAGGAGCCTAGGGCTTCTCGCTTAAAAGAGTTAGAAAAAGAATATCAAGCCTTCATTCAAAAGTACCCCGAGGCTAAAGACAAAAATCACACTGACCGTATAACCGAATTGGAAATGCTGCTTGGCGCAAGAAATACCCGTATTGCCGCCCTGGAAGCCGAACTCGCCGCCGCCAAGGCCGAACCCGCCACCACGCTGGAAAACGGTAAGAGCTTGGCCGATGTGGTGTGCCGTATGCGCCAGCAAGGAAAGACCGATGAAGAGATTGCGGCCTACCTTTATGATGGCGGCAAGTGGTGTTCTCAGGCTCAGGTGGGGGCGTTGCTCCACGCTGACGAAAACCGGATAAAAAATGACTCCATGAAAAAAGCCGAAAGACGCCTGTTAGGTTTGGAGTAGCCCACCTTGTACACCCCTAACCGAAGAAAAATGTACACCCTGAAAAGGTAAATTGTACACGCTGTACACCCTTGCTGTACACGTCTGCTTTTCCTGTAGCCTTCATGCAAACACATGGAGGTTTTTTTATGTCCGCTATTGTATCTCTACCCGCCACCGGTTTTCTGCGTCTGTCTCAAGTCTTGAAGTTCATTCCTGTTGGGAAAACGAAATGGTACGCCGGAATCAAAGAAGGCCGGTTCCCAAAGCCCGTGAACCTTGGCCCGCGCACTGCCGCTTACCGCGTTGAAGACATTGTCGCTTTGATTGAGCGCTTGGGTTCGCAAGCCTCAGGGCGATAGGTGGCCGCCATGACCCAAAGAAAAAGCCCCCAAGGCGGCAACCAGGGGGGCGGAGAAAATGAAGCACGGACAGCCTTTTCATACCCTCCCACCACCACCGCCGTCAAGCTTACCTATGTATCATGCACCTATTTTCGCGTTGTCCCTGAGGCACGATGGAAGCGCATTTTTTGCGCCTTCACTGGAGAGAGCATCATGGAGCGGTGGTCCTGCACGTTCTGGACAGTGGCGGAGGTGAAGCATGGTTGATTCCACTGCCACCGCCGCCGCTCTGGCCGTCCTACGTGATGCCGGGTTACTGGTGGATTCCATCGCCTTTGACGGTGCTCTCCACCGCGTACCGACCTCAGATAAGCTGAACAGCAAAAACGGGGCGTATATCGGATATGCCGACGCGCCCGCTTCCCTCTGGTGGCAAGATTGGGCATCCGGCGAATCCGGCACCTGGACGGCCGAGGGTGAAAGCAAGCTCACCGCCGCCGAGAGAGCCGAGCTTTCCCGCCGCATGGAGGAGTCCCGCCGCCAGCGCGAAGAGGAACAGTCCCGCGTTCATGCCGAGGCTGCCAGCAAGGCACAGTCCATCTACATCGCCGCCGCCGAGTGCACAGAGCACCCCTACCTGACCGCCAAGGGGGTAAGCACTGTTCCCGGCCTGAAGCTGCACAAAGATGCCGTGGTGGTTCCCCTCTATGATGACGGCAGCAAGGTCGTGTCCCTTCAGTTCATCGACGGAGACGGCAGCAAGCGGTTTCTGACCGGTGGCCGCAAGAGGGGTTGCTTCTTCCTCATTGGTGGCAAGGATACGGAAAAGCCCCTGATCATATGTGAGGGTCTGGCAACCGGCCTTTCCCTGCATGAGTCCCTGTCCTTGCCCGTGCTGGTGGCCTTTGACGCCGGGAACCTGCTTCCTGTGGCGGAGGTGGCCCGGAGCAAATACCCTGATCGTGAAATCATCATCGCCGCCGATAACGACACGGCAACCGAAGGCAACCCCGGAGTCACCAAGGCAACCGCTGCGGCGGTGGCGGTGGGCGGCTCGCTCGTTGTTCCTCGCCATGAGGGCCGGGCGAGGGCCGCAACATCATGCGAAAGCCACCGGTCGACTTGCCGGGCTATGGCCGGAAGCGCTGCTACACGATCCTTATTAATGGAGGGTGGCAAGATGTGGCTGAGTGACCTGCTTCCTCAAAAGGCGGTAATCCGTCCGACACGTCCGACAAGCGAAAATCATGTCGGACGCCTTAAAACCCTTGGTGCTGTAGCTCCGTCCGACACGTCCGACACGTCCGACACGAAAAAAGCGAAAAATCTTTTATCCGGGGAAAAGCACCAAAAAGAAGAAGAAATTACTCAAGTCTCTTATAAAAACCCCGAATCCGTCCGACATTCCCCCTCAGAGGATGTGACCGCCTGTGACCCTATTCCGGAATACTTCGCCCACGCTCAACCCGTTTTTCAAAAACAACCCGATGAACGAAGGACTCCCGACCCCGTCACCCTCGCCCATGCCCATACCTTGCTGGTTAGCTGTCCATCCACTGGTCTAAAACTGCATTGCTGGCACTGCTCCCGCTGCGGTGAGGCCCGAAGCTGCACAGCATGGCGAACCCATCGCCCCGATGTGGAGTTCTTCAAACAAAGCGAGAAGCCCTACAGCCTTTATCTGGTGGAAGAAACAGAGTCGGCGGGGGTGCTTCAATGAAAATCATCACAGACAGCCGGGAACAAGCCCCCTTCACTTTCCAGCATGAACAGTATGCACAACTTCACACAGAAACGGCCTCTCTGGACACCGGCGACTATTCCCTCGCCGGGCTGACTGACCGGGTAGCGGTGGAACGCAAGAGCCTTCCTGACCTTGTGGCCTGCCTTGGCCGGGAACGGGAGCGCTTCGAGCGTGAGATGCAACGTGCCGCCGCCCTTGATGCCTTCGCCGTGGTGGTGGAATCGTCATGGGCCGAGTTGGCCTCTGGTGAGTACCGCAGTCAGTTGAACCCGCACAGCGCCTGTCAGAGCGTTCTGGCCTTTACGGCGCGGTATCGTATCCCCTTCCTCTTTGCCGGGAGCCGGGCCGGGGCCGAGTACGTCACCTGGGGCTTTCTACGGCAGTATCTGGAATCGGCGCGTAAGCGGTGGGGAAGCATAGTCAAAGCACATGGGGAGGCGGTATGAACGATGAGCAGAGGCGGGCTGACCTCAGAAAGAAATGGCGGGCCTACTATGACGCCTGTGACAGGATATCAGAAGCACACAAAACAATGCTTGATGCCTCTGAAAACTGTATCCCCCGACCCCGTTTTCTCCCATTTCCCGATGCGTTGCGCGGCCTGACCTGTGGAGCAAAAACGCGGGCCGGAACCCCCTGCAAGCAAAAGTCACTGTACCGCTCCGGCAGATGTAAGCTACATGGTGGCATGTCCACAGGGCCGACATCGGATGAAGGGAGGCGGATTGTCTCTCAGAACTGGTGCCGGGGTAAAGCCCATGAAGGGTAGATAGAACTTTACTTTGTGTAGCGGCGTATGAGCACCTTGTTTATCCCGTTGCTGTCATTGTAGGAAACGCCCCGCCAAGGTGAGAAATACCCTGTACGGGGCTTTTGTGTGGGCTGATTTTCTAAAGTAGGCGAAAGTAGAAAGCTTGGTGGGAGGAAAGTGGCGGGGGCTGTTAATCTGAGGGAGGCTGCCTGAGTAACTGCATCAAGTCAAAATACATGGGAATATACTTTGAGGTTTTTTGGCGGCAGGGCAAGAGTGAAAAGCCATTTTTTTCATAAAAAGCGGTGGTATCCACCTTGTTCTTTTTATCGCGGCGGGCGTCCACGGTGACAAAGCGGCAGCCGGTGCGGTTCGCTGTGAGCATAAGCTCTTTGATGAGGAGCAAAAACACCGTACCCATCCCGCTCCCTTGAAATTCCAGCGAAACGCCAAGGCGTCCTATTTTTACCGCCGGGAATGCAGAATAAGCATAGCCGTGCAGCATAGGCAAAGGTTCATCAACCACTATAGCGTCATTTTGCAACGTAGCGAAGCCTAGCGGAAAATCGGGGGCATCATTACGAGATAGAGCGTAGGTTACAGCTATGCGATCTGCATAGTGGCGTTGTGCATCTTCTCTTAAGAAATCGTCAAGGTCGCGGTCAGTGTCGTGAGAAGCAAGACAGGTAAACCCCGCAAAGATTGAAAAATCTTCCACGGGGTTAATTTTGTATTGCGCGTAAGTATGGCTATTTCTTTGCACGCTCTGCCAATACCCTGCTGACGTGCTGATTCAGCTTGTCCATGTCGACAACTGGTGGCTTATACGGCTTCGGATTCTGTATGGCCTCCAAAAAGGTGGCGGCTTCCTTACCCCGTAGTACGGGCGTGGCTTCAATGGGTCTTGCCATGTCGGTTCCCTCCTTTTGGAGTTTGGGGTGTAAAAGTACTTCTCGCCCGGAATGAAGGTAATATCAATACGCCAAAAAGCAATTTCCCACAAGTCCCGGAAAACCCTTTAATGTCCGGGAACGTGTCCCGGTGGTGTAAGTTGCCACTCGCCTCTACCATTCGCCAGTTGCCCCGAATGGAGAAGCTTGCCATAAGCGCGGCAAGCTTCGGTTGAGTCGCCGCCCGCCATGCCCCTGTGAGCCCTCTACCTTCATTGGTGGGGGCTTTTCGTGTCTTAGCGGCGCGCAGCCGGGGGGAGGGTGAATCTCTGTGAGCCTCCACTTTCTAACCGACATGGCTGGTAAATTTTTACCTTGTCATAATTGAGGTGTTTTTTTCGGGGGTAAACCTTAGAAAAGAGAGTGACCCCGCTTATAGGGCACCAAGAAAAATATTGGGGTAACTTTGGGGGTAACTAAAAAAGTTATATCTTAAATAATAATGTATAATCAGTGTGTTAAAGTTTGTTTCCTACAGCCTCCCCGTCCCGAAGTCTCGCAACGTCGTAAAGACCTTGCGGGACTTCGCTTTTAGGGTGTGCTTCTCATGGCATCCCGAAAACTCCTTAGAGACTATTATATAATGGCCTCTAGATGAAATAATTGCGCTCAAATTTTAGTAATTATTTTTGAGCAGTTAAGTCAATTTTCACGTAAATTTTGTTTTGTTTAAATTTTTATTGACTTGCAAAAAAATAGGTATATGTTTTTTTCGAGCAGCTAATTCCCTTATTCGTACAGCGGTTGTATGGATTTCGAAGATTATTTCACGCCAAAACAGGGAAAGTAGGCAAAGACAGCTTAGGAACTAACAGTATATTATTGTTCAGTTTATGTTAATTTTGTGTGTCTTTAATAAAATAAAAGTTGATGCTAAAATTCTTTGTCTGCTGCTCACCTCATGTGGGGATTACCGACAGCTCCGGGGGAAGTGGTTTCTCTCCTCAAGGGACAACATTGCCAGGAGCGGGGCGAGGCTCAAGAGTTTATTGTTGCTGCCTCCGTTCAAATAGCCTTTTTAAGGCTGAAATGAGCAATGCCCGCGAGGGAGTATTCTTTTCTCTGGTTTTTTGAAGCGTAAGTTCCGTTCCCATGCCGCCGTGACCTTTGCGCCAACGGCAAGATCTGTTCGGTCTCCGCAATCTTGCGGTAGGAGCTGGTGATGCTTTCATCTTGCCCGACCAGATTTTAACATTACGCAATGTAAAGACAATTTACTCGGATGTGAAGCTTTTCCGCCTCATGCGAGCCTTTTCGTGTTCGCATCGTACGGTAAGCGTTACGAGGGATCAGTTGCAGGGGCAGATCAAATTTGCTTGCGTACATTCTTTTGACGCAAGAACTTTTCAAAGGGGAATTTTATGCCTACTAATTCTACTAATAATCCTAATAATCCTACGAGTGTTTCTTTACCTACGGGCGCAACCTCCATTCCTGGAGTGTCTTCTTCAACGGCTGCGGGATCTTTTGCTTCTCAAGGTCAAGCTTTGCAGGTTGCTCGGCCTGCTGTTGGAACTAATCAGCACATTACGCCTGCCGTGGGTGCCCAGATCACGTTTGATTTCGATCAAACAACGGCAACTTTTGATCGTAGTGGCACCGACCTTACCATCAAAGTTGATGGCGGCGGCACAGTTACTTTGGATAAATTTTTTGAGGTTGGTAATCAGTCTCTCCCTACTTTTGTGGTGAGCGGCGGAGCGCAAGTTGCTGCTGCCGATGTGCTGAAAAGCTTTGACCCGAACTTTGATATCAGTACTGCGGCTGGCCCATCTGGGGGGGGTGCTCCCAGCTCAGGATCCGGTAGTTATGTTGATGATGCTGGTAATCTTATTGCCGGCATCAACCGTCTTGGCTCGCTGGGCACGGACTACTGGGGAAGAAGCAGCCTTTTGCCTGATATTGGTACTACTAGCCTTATAGTTCCTTCGTCTTCCGTGGGCACTCCCGGCACGTCAGTTATTCCGCCTGAAGTCACCGGCGGGTTTGTTAATGAAGCTGACCTTGTAAAAGGTACGGCCTCTGTAAACGGTTTCTTTTCGCTTAGCGGGCAGAATGGCAACGCCACTCTGGTTATTACCGACAAAAACGGTGTGGATCACACCATTACCTTCAATCCTAATGGAACCATCAAAAGTGGTGCTGAAAGTTCCATAGAGGTGCCCCATGGTCTTATGACCGTGACCGGCACCACTTTGAACCTTGCTACCGGTGTGATCACGGTTAATTACACCTATAGCCTGCTCTCTCCAGCCACACACACAAATCCTAATGCCAGCGGTTTTGGCGACATTGTGGATGAAACTATTGCAGCCAGAGTAATTGATGGAAGTGGCGGGACGGTCGCCGTTGCTGTGGTCATTCACATTCTTGATGACGCCCCCGTACCTGTCAATGATACCAATAGTGCCGATGGTTTTGGCCCAGCTAATATCGTTGCCGGTAACGTGGTGACGGGTGACTTGCGCGGCGGCGTAGCCGATGCTCTTGGCGCTGACGGACAGCATGTTCCGCCGGTTACCGGTGTTGTCGCAGGCACGGGTACTCCTGTTGCCGGTAACGTAGGCACCGACATT
>JAVBJS010000170.1:0-5235 GCA_031546885.1 Desulfovibrio sp. | reverse complement strand
AGAACTTATCCATAAATAAGGAGAGCGTGTGGCAAGAGCAAGGAAAATGGTTTTTTTGCGGAGGGAGTGGACTCTTATGTCCTCGACCCAGAGCAAAAAAGGCATTTGACGCAGCTATTGACCGCGAACATCCTTATTTATAGATAAGTTCTAAACTGAATTTGCTATATTGTGCAACGAACTCTACATACTGAGACGAAGTAATTGCCCGCGAAACGTTTATTGATGGATAAGTTCTTAAATGCGGAGTGCAGGGGACATAACGTATGTTACGCGACAGTTTTTTTTCTGCAATTTCTTTGATTTTTCATGGTGATAAGGATCTGTGGCAGGTCGTTTTTCTATCATTGCGCTGTACTTTTTGGGCGTGTTTGGGAGCTATACTTATCGGTATTCCCTGTGCTCTGCTTTTACTGAACAGAACTTTTTTTGGAAAACGCTTTGTGCTGTTGCTGTTAAGTACACTTCAGGCGCTTCCTACTGTTATTATTGGCTTGTTTCTGTATATTTTGCTGTCCGGCACTGGTATTTTTGGTAGTTTTAAACTGCTGTATTCGCCCACAGCCATAACGCTCGGTCAATTTATTCTTATTTTACCTCTTGTTACTATGATGTTACTGGCGGCCTTAACACGCTTAGATACGCGCTACCGGGAAACGGCGTTAACACTTGGGGCAACAGCGCGCCAAGCGGATATGGCAGTATTGCGCGAAGCACGCTTTGCCATTGTCGCCACGCTGTGCATGGCTTTTGGCAGAGGCCTTGCCGAGATAGGCGTAAGCATGATGCTTGGCGGTAATATTAAAGGATATACGCGCACCATGACAACGGCAATGGCGCTGGAGTATGATAAGGGGGAATTTGTTCTCTCACTGGCGTTGGGCTTTGTGCTGTTGCTGGTAAGCTTTATGCTGAATTTTTCCTTGGGGTTACTGCAAGGTAAAATGGAACGATGAATGTCCCATACAATCATTGAGATAACCTTATTATCAGGTGGCTAATGTGATGACGGCTTCGCTATATACTTTTAATACGATTAGCAAGGTGTGTAACCAACGTCAGATATTATGCATCGAGCACCTGGAGCTTATGTCTGAGAAGGCCTATGCCTTGCTTGGGCCAAATGGCGCTGGGAAAACAACCTTGATGCGTCTGCTGGCTTTTTTGGATTCTCCCACTGCGGGAGTCTATACCTTTTGCGATCAGCCTGTGGATGACATTGCGAAATTTCGTCATAACGCAGTATGGGTTCCGCAATCCCCTGTAATGTTTACAGGAACTGTTTTGTATAATGTGGAATATCCCATGCGCCTTAAGGGAATATCCAGACAGCTTAGCCGAGAAAAGGCGTATGATCTTTTGCGGCAGGTAAATCTTTTTGACCTGGCCAAGGCACCGGCGCATCGCCTGTCTGGAGGAGAAACGCAGCGAGCGGCAATAGCCAGAGCTTTGGCCACAGGAGCTCGAGTGCTACTTTTTGATGAGCCGACTGCAAGCGTGGATGCACGTTCCAGACTGGAATTTATTGAGCTGATGCACAAGCTGACGGAAACGGGAATGTTCTCAATTATCATTGCAACTCACGATATTGAACTGGCAGAAGCGGTTTGCCCGCTACGGGTACATCTGAATAATGGAAGGATTGTACAATAACGCGCTGAAATCTGCCTTTCGAGGCCATTGCACAATGACCTCAATTTGAGTTCGTTGCACATTGCAACGAACTCTGGCGATTGCGCAGCAAGCGCCCGCAAGCGGACAGCGCAGCGTGCCTTTCTTTCAAAATTCGTAGCGGATTTTGAAAGCTTGCTGGAAAATTATGTCTTATTTTTCAGTAAGATAAAACGATACATTTTCTTATCCAGTGAAGATAAAGAGAAAGGCACGCTGCGCTGTTCGCTTGCAAGCACCTGCTACGCAGTTGCCAGAGGCCATTGCACAATGACCTCAATTTGAGTTCGTTGCACCATACAGCAAATTCAGTTTAGTCTTCCCTTAAAAAGTCTTCCAAAGGCTCTTAAGAGCTAAATGCCAAGAGAAGACATAATTTTTATCGAATGATTTCAAAGCAGAAGCTGCTTTGAAATAAAGGCACGCCGCGCTGCTCGCTTGCGGGCGTCTGCTAGCGCATCCGCAGAGGCCATTGTGCAATGGCCTCAATTTACTGAAGTATAGCAACCTTTTTTTTCCCTCTTATTTGTCTACAATAGTGGCAAATGAGAGGGATTTTTTTTGGATAATGCCATGAAAATTAACGGCTATAACACAATAAACATACTGAAATAACAGGAGAAAATATGAGTTTATGTATGCAGTCACACGAGGCTATGAGTGGTTTACACCTTTCGGCTGTGGATATGCGCCGCCTTGTTGCGCAGATTATACGGCATGAGGGAACGAAGCGGAATGCGCAGGGGCGGCATATTGCCTATCGCTGCACGGCGGGCGCGTTAACCATTGGCTATGGGCATAATCTGGATGCTACGCCCATAGCCGGGATAAGTGCCGCATCCAGTCTTTCAGAAGAAGAGGCGCGACTTTTGTTGATGCGGGACATTGAAAGTATTGAAAAAGATATGCAACGCGCCCTGCCGTGGTGCGTGAAACTGGATTCAGTGCGCTACGCAACACTCTTAAATATGGCATTCAATATGGGTATTGGAGGATTATGCACATTTCGGAATACGCTACGTGATGTGCAGTGCGGCAGTTATACTTCAGCATCATCTCGAATGCTTGAAAGTAAATGGGCAGCTCAGGTTCATTACAGAGCAAGGGAGATGTCTCATCAAATGCTGACAGGAGAATGGGCGTGAAAAAAGCTTATAAGGAAAACGTTATGAATATTGTATCGTGTCTGGCTGGATTGGCAACATTTTTTAAGGACGACAGTGGGGAATATTCCTGTATGCGCCTTTTGTCCTTCATAGTTGTGGTGTTTGTTTTGGGCCTTTGGGCTTGGGGCAATGTGGCAGCTGGGCAGTATGTGCCTTTGGGGCTGGGCGAGTCGGGTATTATTACGGCGGCTGTGGGTTCTAAGGCAGCTCAGGGATATTTTGAATATGGTGGAGGAAAAATATAATGTTTTTACTGAATTTTTTTTCCTCATTGGGTGTGCGAGGCCTTATTTCGCTGTGCATGATTCTCGGTAGTTTTGCCTGTGGCTACTATCTTGGGGACGGATATGCGGCGCAAAGTGGTGAGGTGGCGCTGTCAGCGCTGAAAGCGGAGTATGCGGAAGAACGTCAGGCGAATGCCAACGCCTACAGCTTGGCGCTGGCGGAGAGCCTTAAAAAATATCAGGGCGAGGTTGCAAGGGCAGATACCCTTATTGCCGGCCTGACAGTCACAACAATGTATAACAAGAAGCAGAGCCAGTCTGTAAAGAGGCAGATTATTCATGCTACACAAAATAGCAATCATATTTTTAGTTCTGAATTTGTGCGCTTGTACAATGAAGCCATCGGCAGCGTTGCCGCCAGTCCCGTGCCCGCCGCCATACGTGCCAAAGGCCCTGCTGGAAAAAGTGGAACCCGTACAGCCGCTGAAACCGGGTTTTTACAGCGAGATGCCGTAGGCATACCCAGGCTGGACGAGCAGAGTGGTGTTACAGAGTCGGATTTATTGGCGCATATTGCGTATTATGGTGAACGCTGTCGTACCCTGGAATCTGGACGCAGCGCTTTGGTTACTCTTGTGGAGGGATGGAAATGAGCCTTGATGAAATTATTTTGGCCTTACTTGGTATGGTAGTGTCTCTTTTAGCTTATTGGGCTGTTCGCCTTGAAAGCAGAGTTGATGCAGTAATGCTGGATGTAGACGTAATGTATAAAACATCAGCAGAGACTTATGTGCGTAAAGATGATTGTCGACAAACACATACAGACGTGCGCGAACGTCTTGCTAAGATAGAAGAGAAGATAGACCGTCTTATAGAAAGGAAACTTTGATGAAGAAGATTGTAAAGCACATCCCGTCGGAGCATGAACTGCTGATGAATCTTGATAGAAAATTGGACACAGTTCTGTACGCTATGGCCGATGCCAAAAAGCAGGCTGCCATATCGGGCGCTGTTGCCGGCAGCATCTCAGGCTCCATTACGGGAAGCATAGTTACCCTTGGCATTGCCTATATCAAGGCAAAGTTTGGCATATAATTATATTTAACTGGGAAGAGTTGTTTCAACCTTCAAACGAAACTGGAATATGATGAGAAAATGTAATGTCCAAGCCTGTGCAGATATTCGCAGCGCTTACATAGCGGGAGGTGTTTCCTTACAGGAAGTTGCGGCACGTTTTGCCATCACTCCTGTCACTGCCAGGCGCTGGCAAAATGAAGCTTTGGCACAAGGTGATGATTGGGAAAAACTGCGTGAGGCAAAGCTCATGGCAGGAAATGATATTGAAGCGGTTGCGCGTGGTATTCTGGAAGACTGTATCATACAGCATAAACAAGTTACAGCGGAAATAGCGGGAGATGCGGGTTTGACAGCGGAGCAGAAGGTTACGCTGCTTACCCGTCTTGCGGGCAGCTTCAGCAAAACCGTGCAGGCCAGCCGACGGGTATTGCCGGAAACCAGTGAGCTCGCCACTGCCCTTGAAGTAATGAACCTATTTGCTGCGTATATAAAAAACAATCATTCTCAGCAGATTTCCACCTTTGTGGAGGTTCTGGATGGATTTGGCCCCGAGCTTTCTCGGCACTTTAGTAAAAAACGATAAGGCTGTTACCTAAAATCATTTGTGTAACAATCTTATCAGGAAAAAACTGTGAATAAAACCAGCAATAAATATGATAAACCCAGCACGAAAGGAAATACATCTTTTCTTGCGGAATTGGCAATCATTTCTAAAGTCTTGCAAGAGCAAATAGAAGAAGGTTGTCATACCTTTGGCGCTGAAGGACACACCGGAGCAGACCGGCGCCTGCAGGCGCAGGATGACTTCACCTTTTTTCGCCGAACATATTTCCCCCATTACGCGCAAGAGGGGGCGGGTGATTCACTGCTGCACGAGGGGCTGGATGTAACTTTGCCGATTCTTGCCAATGCGCCGGAAGGAAAGCGTCTTGTGGTGGCAGCCCCTCGCGGTGAAGCTAAATCAACCTTTGTGGCCCTGTTTTTTGTACTGTGGTGCATTGTAACATGCCGAAAATCCTATATTCTTGTCATTGCCGATGCGCAAGAGCAGGCCGCTGCGCTGTTGGAAGGAATAAAGGCGGAGCTGGAGTCAAACC
>JAVBJS010000092.1:0-6200 GCA_031546885.1 Desulfovibrio sp. | reverse complement strand
AGTTTGATGGTCAGCGCGGTTTTTTTCGCCAACTTAATGAGCTGTGGCAGGCGGCTGATGTCGTCTTGTACAAGTACGGCATCGGCCGCGTCAACAGCGATGTCACTTCCAATGCTGCCCATGGCTATTCCCACATGAGCGGTCTTCAGTGCGGGTGCATCATTAATTCCATCACCAACCATGCAAACTTTGTTGCACTTGCCCTGTTGTAATTCATTTTTAATGATGTTGAGCTTATCTTCTGGTGAGAGCTCTGCCCTGACTTGTCTGATGCCAACGGTTGCGGCTATGTTTTGTGCGGCCTGCTGGTGATCGCCAGTGAGAAGAATTGTTTCCATTCCTTCACTGTGCAGTTCGCTTATGGTTGCTTTGGCATTAGCACGCAGGGTGTCAGCAAGAACAATAATACCTGCAATGGCCTTATTCATACCTATGTAAACAACGGTTCTGCCGGATGCTTTATGCTGTTCAACTGCTGTATTTACTCTGTCTGTTGGGAGTATCCCATTTTCTTGCATAAGTTGTAGAGTTCCGCCCAAGGCCTGTTGGCCGCTTGTGACAATAGAAATGCCTCGTCCGGGAATCATGCTGAACTGGTCAAGATCACGCGGGATTATTTGCAGATTTTTGGCATGACGCATTATTGCTTGCCCTAGAGGATGTTCCGAGCGTTGTTCAATGGTTGCTGCCAGTGTGAGTAGTTCTTTTTCGCTGAGGCCGGGAGAAAAGGACTGAAGGGCTGTTACCTCTGGCTTGCCGTGGGTGAGAGTACCTGTTTTGTCAAAAACGACGCGATCTACTTCTGCTAGCCGCTCAAGGGTATCACCGGAAGAAATGAGCACACCGAAACGTGTGGCATTACCAATGCCCGCCATAATTGCTGTAGGAGTGGAAAGAACCAGTGCGCACGGGCAAAAAACGACAAGAATGGTCACAGCGCGAATGATTTCTTCTGTGTATATCCAGGTGCCAATGGCGGTGAGCAGGGCGGCAACAACTATCCAGGTGGCCCATTTATCCATGATACGCACGATAGGTGTTTTGGAAGCATCGGCAGATTCGACCAGGCGAATCATACGTTGCAAGGAGCTGTCTTCTCCTACTTTTGTGGCCCGCATGTCGAAAGCGCCCAACTGATTGACAGTGCCGCTTAATACGCTGTCGTTGATATCCTTATCCACCGGCAAGGACTCACCAGTAGTGAGTGATTGATCAACCGCAGTCTGCCCAAAGGTTATGATGCCATCTACGGCAATGGTTTCACCTGGCAGAACACGCAGAATATCATCTATCTGCACTGTTTCTGCCGGAATAACCTGCTCGGTGCCGTTGCGTATTACGCGGGCTGTGCGAGGGGTCATATTTACCAGTTTTTCAATGCCTTCACGGGCTTTTCGTACTGTGCGCCCTTCAAGAAAGGAGCCAAGGGACATAATAAAAGCAACTTCACCAGCAGCAAAAATTTCGCCTATGCATATTGCTGCCACCAGGGCCATGGCAACCAGCACATCGGCTTTAATATCAAACTCGGTAAGTAACCCGACAAGAGCGCCTTTCAGGATAGGAAAGCCACAAAGAATGGCGGCAACCCATGCTGGATCAAAGGGCAGTGGGCCATGCCAGCTCAAAAAACTGAAGGCTAAAGAAAGGCCACCAAGTATGGCAAAGAAGATTTGTCTTTTTTCTTCATTCAAGAGAACATCACGCAATGCGTCCATTTGTTAGCTCCTGTTTTTTTATTGAGAGTAATTATAATGGTTAAAGAAAAAATCTTGCCTTCCGTGATTTTTTTATTTATAATTTTAAGTTAGCAAAAAGCTGTTTCGATTCTTGAATTCTTGTTGGAATTACGATGGTTTTTTTTTGTTGACAGCAAAAGGATTCTGCGGACTTAGATCTCAAGGTATTGTGTCCTCGTAGCTCAGTTGGATAGAGCGCCGCCCTCCTAAGGCAGAGGCCGCAAGTTCGATTCTTGCCGGGGACACCACATGTGCATAAGGCTTTGCAAATATTGAGCAAGGCCTTTTTGGTATTTTAGAGGATTCAACGAATGGAGGCCATTGTGCAATGGCCTCTGCCTTTTGCTTTAACAGCCAATAAAAAATCCCGCACTGGAGGCCATTGCACAATGGGCTCTGCGGATGCGCCAGCAGACGCCCGCAAGCGAGCAGCGCGGCGTGCCTTTATTTCAAAGCAGCTTCTGCTTTGAAATCATTCGATAAAAATTATGTCTTCTCTTGGCATTTAGCTCTTAAGAGCCTTCGAAAGACTTTTTAAGGGAAGACTAAACAGAATTTGCTGTATTGTGCAACGAAGTCACTGGTAACCGTAGCGGGTAACATAATTGAGGTTTGCAGGGGGCCACTCTTCATGCTGGTGGGGGTTGGGGAGGTGAAACCTCCCCAAAAATCATTATTTACCTGTGTTCGGCACAATTTCAGAGGTGAAATGCTCTACCGCTTACGTGGTTGAGCTTCTTTGGCAGGAGCCTTTCCTTTTTTAGGCTTGGTCTTACCCTTGTTCTGGGGGGAGGGGGGAGATGCGGGGGTATCGGAGGGATCGTTTATGGGTGTGAAGGAAGGCGTGACACCACCTGCTGTTTTTATGCGATCTATGACATTATCTTTAATCCAGTGCGAATCAAGCCATTCAAGAGGGGTTACTTCAAGTCCGGCGATGAGGATACCAAAGTGGAGATGGTCGCCACCAGCCATGCCGGTTGTACCGGTATTTCCAATAATATCACCTTTTTGTACGGTTTGCCCTTTTTGCACGCCAATTCTGCTCAGGTGTGAGTAAAGGCTCTGTAGCCCAAGTCCATGATCTATAACCACAAGATTGCCATAGATGCCAAGGTAATCGGCAAAAACAACGGTTCCGCTGTTGGCGGCGGGTATTTCCGCCTGCGCAAGGGAGGCAAGATCAAATCCAAGATGGGTTTGCTCGTCTACCTTTTGTCCTTGCCAGATGTAGTTACGATGATCGGCAAAACCGGCTCGGGCAGCGGAATTTGGCAGACGCAAAAAAGCTTCTTTCCAGAGCATTTGCTGGGCGGTTTCCTTGCCTATTTCAATCAGTGTTTTGGCGTTATCTCGGCGTACTTTACTGTTGACGGTGATAAAGCGATCTATATCCGACATTTCCCCAGGTACTATACGCGAAAATTCTTCAACCTTTGATTCAATAAAATTAGGGGTCAGGGTAATGACATCTTGCCGAAATACTTTGGTGGCACGATTAATTGCCAGAGGTGAGGTCTGTGTGTTGCCGGCAGTGTCAGCAGCAAAAATTTGAGGTGAATAGTCACGCACATCCATAAAATAAGGAAAGGCAAAAAAGCAGAGATAATCGTTATTCGCCTGTCGAAATGCCGGGAAAAAGAAAGAACCTACTTTAATGCCTGTCTGAGTTACATCTTTTGAAACAGAATAGAGAACAACGCCTGTGCCACCCCGACGCACTGTGGGCATGGTGGTTTTTACAGTAATGCGTGGTGGTGTGGTGTCTATACGCATGGCGAGGGTTTCTGTTTTGCTGTTACCACGTCCAAATCCACCAATGGCATCATCTGTTGCTGTTACTTCCAAATCAAATCCGGCATCTTTAATGCTGGTCTCCTGTAAAGTGAAAGTGATACTTTGACTTTTTTCTTTGGTGGGAAATACCTTCTCAACAATAGGAATAACTCTTCCACTATGCCGGGCAATGATGGATATTTTTTTAATGGCGGATTTTTCGTCAGTGGCGGTTACGGTAAGCGGCAAGGTGAGAGATATAAGCTCCTGACGTGGTGTTAGAGTAATTTTAGGCGCAGTCATATCGTTAAAAAGCAGATAGCCTATGCCAAGGCAAAACACACCAACCAGTGCAACAAAAAGGAACGAAACAGTGGAACGTCTACCCATAACTATACTTATTCCTTGGTAAAAATGCTCTAGTCATGCAAGCCGGTGAAACTGTTTCACGGTAAAGCTGCCGGCAAAAAAGAGGCGGGGGGGTGAAACATCTATTCTCGGCGGAACTACATGTATTTTGTGGTAAGCGTGGGTGCCTTTAAAAAAATTTGGAGAAGCTGTGCTGTCGTCGCACTTTTTCAGCGTGAAGGGCTATACTTTCCGTTCGTATGGCATGATTAGAAAGCTTTTTCAAGGTGTGTAAACACTAAAATTATGATAAAATCACTTATTTTCATTGACTTACACAGAAAAATTTGGTTCCTCTCAGAAACAAACTTCACCTAAAGCCCATTGAGCGCCGCATGGATACCTTTAAAATCAGTCGAACCCGCATGGTGCGCGAACAACTTGCAAAACGTGGCATTTCAGACCCTTATGTGCTTGAAGCCATGGGAAAAGTGCCGCGTCACCTTTTTGTTGCGGAAGCCTTTTGGGCAAAGGCATATGAAGATCATCCCTTGCCCATTGACTATGGCCAAACCATATCGCAGCCCTACATTGTCGCTCTTATGTCGCAATGGCTTGCCATTCAGCCTGGAATGCGTATTTTGGAAATAGGAACAGGTTCCGGCTACCAAAGCGTCGTGCTGGACGAAATAGGCAACCTCATGTGCAAGGCTGCCAACCTTTCGAACTGCATTGATATCTATACCGTTGAGCGCGTTAAAGAACTGTATGCGCGCACCAGTAATTTTTTTATACAGCACCGGCACCGTGGAATTCGATTAAAACTTGCGGATGGTACGGAAGGCTGGCCGGAAGCAGGGCCTTTTGATCGAATTATTGTAACAGCGGGCGGCCCCATTGTCCCCGTGCCACTCGTAGCCCAATTGAAAGACCCTGGTCTTATGGTTATTCCTGTAGGAGAGTCGCGAAAAGAGCAGCGCCTTGTTCGCGTTTGGAAAAAAAATGGGGAGATAACCCAGGAAGATGGCGACAAAGTTGCCTTTGTTGATCTGGTAGGAAGCCACGGCTGGTAGTTATTTTTTGAAATAGTGCTGTCAATGCATGCAGGTTATATCAGGCCCTGATCAAGTGGCTCTCACAGAGCTTATATCTGCGGCTCCCGGACTTCCCTCGATTTTGCATCACCCTAAAAGTACCGTTCTTGAGGAACTGAGAATGAAAAAAATAGAAAAGTCTGCCCCGCAAGCCTCACCTTCTTCAGGGGGGAGTGCTTGCGCCTCCCATTCCCAGTGTTCTTCTGCCGCCAAAGATAGCAAGGGCTGTGCCGGCTGTGCCTCCAAGGGTGGTGGGAACCCTCTGGCGCAGCAGGATGCTGATATTGCCGCGACTATTTCAGGGGTTACTTATCCTCTTTTTGTTATGAGCGGCAAGGGTGGGGTGGGTAAAAGCTCTGTAAGCGTCAATCTTGCTGTGGCGCTTGCGGAAAAAGGCTTTAAGGTGGGACTGCTGGACGTTGATCTGCACGGCCCAAGCGTTGCTAATCTGCTGGGTTTAGCCCAGGGGCTTGAGATGGATGAAGAAAGCGAAAAGCTCATTCCGGCAACGTATAGTAAAAACCTTTCCGTGCTTTCTATGGATTCCCTTTTGCGCAATAAGGACACCGCCATTTTGTGGCGTGGGCCCAAAAAAACTTCCGCCATCAGGCAGTTCATTGGTGATGTTGAATGGGGTAAGCTGGACTTTCTTGTGATTGATTCTCCTCCGGGCACGGGTGATGAGCACATGACCATCCTGAAAACTATTCCCAATGCTTTATGCATTGTGGTAACAACTCCGCAGGAAATCTCCTTGGCTGATGTACGTAAGGCCATGAATTTCTTGCAGCATGTACAAGGAAAGGTTCTTGGCATTGTTGAAAATATGAGCGGTCTCAGTTGCCCGCATTGCGGCAAGGATATCCCCTTGTTTAAACGGGGAGGGGGCAGTGAGCTGGCCAAGAGGTATCAGGTGCCTTTTCTTGGTGCCATTGCGCTTGATCCTGCCACCGTTGTAGCAGCCGATCTAGGTGTGCCGGTAGTTCTTTTACCGGAAGACTCCATAGCAAAACGCGATTTTCTTAATATAGCCGATGCGGTTGCCGTCCATTGCAGCGGTAATAAAGCTGTGCAGATGGCAGCACCGAATGAAGACACTATCTAGAGGCCATTGCACAATGGCCTCTGCGGATGCGCCAGCAGACGCCCGCAAGCGAGCAGCGCGGCGTGCCTTTATTTCAAAGCAGCTTCTGCTTTGAAATCATTCGATAAAAATTATGTCTTCTCTTGGCATTTAGCTCTT
>JAVBJS010000111.1:0-8025 GCA_031546885.1 Desulfovibrio sp. | reverse complement strand
ATATGCCATGTCTCGCGCAAGCTATATTGGAATTGCCAAAGTTGAGCTTGAATTTTTAATCTGTGCTATAGATTTTAATCTCAAAAAAGCAGTGTTTTTGTCTTCACGATGGGATAATTGCGTCCAAATTTTACCAGAAAGAGGAAAGTAACAGAAGATATGCCCTTTTAACATGCTTTTAAAGCCCAAACGGGCTTTAAAAGAAAGGCACGCTGCGCTGTCCGCTTGCGGGCGCTTGCTACGCAATTGCCAGAGGCCATTGTGCAATGGCCTCAAATAAGGATGTTCGCGGTCAATAGCTGCATCAAATGCCTTTTTTGCTCTGGGTCGAGGACATAAGAGTCCACTCCCTCCGCAAAAAAACCATTTTCCTTGCTCTTGCCACACGCTCCCCTTATTTATGGATAAGTTCTAAATGCTGTGTACCGTTAATTTTTAAAAAGTATTCTTTTGGGAAGTTACGGTTATCATACCCCCTGTTTCTTACTTAAGTATACTATGCAATTAATTTAAATTCATTTTGGAAAGAGGTTTTTCCCCCTCCCTCCGGTATTTTTCCCTTTCCCCAATCCCACAAGGGGGCCTGAATGCCTTCACCATTTGTTGTCACGCCATGGCAAGAGAATTTTCTTGCCTCTCTTTTGCAGAGAATTTTTGACGAACATTCCGGCAGCGCTACGGATTTAAGCTCTGTGCTGTGTATTTTTCCACATGGGCGACCTGAAAAATACCTCACCTACATGCTACGCCAGCGGCAGCGGGGGGGGGCTCCCTGCATTTTACCGCAGTCCTGCACGGTAAGTGACTTATTTACCCGCATGAGCATTGAAATAACGCAGAGCGTTGCGTGGGATGCGGGCCTGCTGGACAGGGTAGGGCTACTATTGGAATGCGTGCGTAAAGAAGACGCCTGGCACGATATGCCGCCGCAAGCCCATACTTTTTTCCCATGGGGGGTGCGGCTGGCCTCTCTTTTTGAGGAATGCTTCGTCCACACGGCAGAGCCGGAAAATTTTTTGCATATGGAAGGGCAGGCCCCTCCTTTTGCCGTGCGATTGCTGGAACATCTGGGCAATATATTCACCCGCTATCGGGACGGACTACGCACACGCGGCTGGACAACCCCCGGCCATAATGCCGCCATAGTGGCTGAATATTTACGTACCAACGGCGACCTTTCATTCAGCATGTTTGAAGGAAAAACAATATACATTGCTGGATTTTACGCCCTGACTACAGCAGAAGAAAAACTGTTCCACGCCCTGTGGAAGGCAGGCGCAACTGTTATGCTCCATGCAGATCCTGCCCTGACCTCAGTGAAAATAAAACCCCACTGGAGCTGCGAACCCTTGCAGCAATGGGCTAAAGACTGGAAGACAACCTTTGTTTCCGCAGGCTCTACAGAAATACCCGCAGCCGCACCCATTTTCAGATATTACGCCGGTTTTGATCTGCACTCACAGTTAACTGCCCTTCAGCAGGAGCTGAAAGAGAGAGACGGTGAAGGGCAACAACTGGAAACTGGTGCTGTAAATGGGATGCCCGGTCAATTTATCGACGATAGCGAGATTTTAGCAGTACCGGGGGATGATGGCTGGCGCGATACGAGTGGGAGCTGGCAGAATGTTACAAATTTTGCGGCAGATACCGCCATTGTGCTGCCGGATTGCTCTTTGCTCATGCCCGCCCTGCATCACTTACCCCGTATGGATATCAACATATCTATGGGGTATCCCCTCACGCGATCGCCCTTATTTCGCCTGCTGGATACGCTTTTGTGTTTACAGGAAAATCGCCGGGAAAGTGGGTATTACTGGCGGGATTTGGTGGAGCTTGTTCGTCATCCATATGTAAAAATGCTGCGACCTAGGCAGGGTGTCAGCGCGAAAGGAGGCTCTTCTGAAATTACGGTAAACGCTACGCATAGCGCAGAAGATGCTTTTTCCGGTGCGCCGCGGGAGGAGCGGGAGGGGCTGGAAGGAGATGATGCGCGCCGTACTCTGCATCGCTTTGAGCAGCTTTTGCGCACACACGGCAGGAAATATATTGACCCTCACCAGTTACTGCAAGATTTTCTCGCCGCGCCGGGGGTAGTGGAAGAAGCGCCTTCCTCTGCCGTACAGGCATTCATGCAAGAGCTATTTAGTGCAACGCTATCAGCCTTTGGCGCGGTGCAATCCCCAAAAGCCATGGCGCGAGCTCTTGAAGGAGTGTGCTCACTGCTTCTTGCCCATGGCGAGCACCTTTGGGCGCGCTTTCCCATTGATGCAGAGTGTCTATACCGGATAACACAGTCGCTCATTCCTGAGCTGGCCCATTCTGCCCTTGCGACAGAGGAGTTTTCTCCTCAAGCTCTTTTCACCCTCACTCGCAAGCTGATGGATGCGGAACGCGTGCCCTTTGAGGCAACTCCCCTTGTGGGACTTCAAGTTATGGGCGTTTTGGAAACACGTTTGCTCAGCTTTCGCCGTGTATACATTCTGGATGCAGTGGAAGAAAGTCTACCGGGATCTGTCATGAATGACCCGCTGCTGCCGCAGTCTTTACGCCCTGTACTGGGCCTGCCGGATATGCACACCCATGAGCAAGTTTCCGCGTACCATTTTTTCCGGCTCATACAGGGAGCGGAAGAGGTTGTGGTACTGTGGCAGGAAGGTACCGATTCACTGGACGAGCGCAAGAAAAGAAAAAGCCGTTTTGTCGAAGAGCTGCTATGGAAAGAAGAGCAGAAACAGAAACGAATTTTCCGCACAAAAGGGCAAGATGGGCCGTTATCTGTACTCTCGGCGGAAATTTTTCCTATTTACAAAAAGCAAACTGGCATTGCTGTGACGCCTGAATTGCGTGCATTAATGCGAAATAAGTTAGCACGCCCTGTTTCCGCTTCCCTGCTGGATGCCTATTTGCATTGCCCGGTAAAATTTCTGCACGAGCGATTGCTCAATATTGCCTCTGTGGACTCTTTTGCGGAGGATGCCGACCCCCTCTCCATAGGCCAAATGTTTCATGGAGTATTACAGGAATTTTACGCTACCCGCAGCAATCTGCTCCTACCGGAGGGCGAAATGCTTGTTGCGGAATCAGAAGAGCTACTGGAAATATTTCACGCACACCTTCAGCAACAAGCCTTTTTCCGTACCATGCCTGCGGACGAAGCAACGGTGCTCATTTGTGCTGCGGAAAAGCGCCTGACGCACTTTTTGCAGCATCAACCGCCTACAACTGTGCTTGCCCTTGAACATACCATGACCACACCCTTTCTCATGCCCCTTTCCGCGCTGGATATGGCCCAACGTGCGGCAAGTTCCCTGTTAGCCGCCGTGCCTTTGGAAATTACCTTAATGGGCAAGGCAGACAGAATAGATCGGCGGGATGATACTCTTATGATCCTTGACTATAAAACAGGTCGTCTTCCTTCCGCTCATGCCGACATATGGGGAGACGCGCTTTTTTGGCGATCCCTTGCGGATTGCAGCCCGGAATCAATGCAGGCAGACACGCGCCTGCTGCGCCTTGCAGACAGCATAGGCAGCATTCAGCTTCCTTTTTACATGTACCTTCTTGCAAAAACACAAACGCAGACGCAGTTCCTGGGAATGCACAAAGAAAGCTCTCTCGCTCGTTGTAACGCTGCCTGGGTAGACCTTGCAAATGAAGGAAAGGAAGTCCCGCTCTTTAAAGAAACACCAGATGAAATACAGTATGCAAGTATACTATCTGAGTATATTCCTGCTGCAATACGCTTTATAACTACAAATATGCTCACAACTCCCTATTTTTTACCCCATATTGGCAAACATTGTGACTGGTGTTCCTGTATAAAAATGTGTATGATGCAAAATGCACAGTAACTACTACATGAAAATGAAAATAGTTACATTAAAAATGCATCCTACATTTCCTATTACAATCGGGAGATATTATGTCATTTCCTAGCCTTTCCATTGGAGATCTTGTCGCAAAAATGCCTATCGTACAAGGGGGCATGGGCGTGGGTATATCCTTACATAAGTTAGCTGCTGCTGTTGCGGCAGAAGGGGGCATAGGCGTTATCGCCGGAGCCATGATAGGCATGCGTGAGCCGGATGTGGCACAAGACCCCATTGGAGCGAACAGCCGGGCTCTTTCTCGAGAAATACAACAGTCCCGCGCCATTACCGATGGCATTGTCGGTGTCAATATTATGGTGGTCTTGACGGATTTTGCCTCACTGGTGCGCACAGCCATTCAGGATCGCGCTGACATCATTTTCTCCGGCGCAGGCCTTCCCCTTGACCTGCCAAAGCACCTCCGCAGCATGTGCGATGAAAAAAAAGAAGAGTTTCGTACCAAGCTGGTGCCTATTGTTTCTTCTGCACGCGCTGCCAGCATTATTTGCAAGAAGTGGGTTTCTCGTTTTGATTATGTGCCAGACGCCTTTGTAGTAGAAGGCCCCAAGGCTGGCGGGCACCTTGGCTTTAGGCCGGAAGAAATCAATAACCCGGCGTTTTCGCTGGAAACGGTTATTCCCGAAGTCATTGAGGCAGTGAAGCCTTTTGAAGACGCCTCAGGTAAAAAAATTCCCGTCATTGCTGCCGGTGGGGTTTTTACGGGTGAAGACATCCATCGCATGCTTGCCCTTGGCGCTTCGGGCGTGCAAATGGGAACCCGCTTTGTCGCAACCAATGAGTGTGACGCCAATATCCGGTTCAAAGAGGCATATGTCAATGCGACCGAAGACGATATTACCATAATTAAAAGCCCCGTTGGTTTACCTGGGCGCGCCTTGAAGGGCCGCTTTATTGAGGCTCTTGATGAGGGAAAAAGAAATTTTCGTTGCCTTTTTCACTGCATAAGCACCTGCAATCCTGAAAAATCTCCCTATTGCATTGCCTCAGCCCTGCTCAATGCCATGAAAGGAAACCTGGATCGTGGTTTTGCCTTTAGCGGCTCCAATGTTTTTCGCGTTAAAAGTATTGTGCCGGTTAAAGAACTCATGCTATCTCTGGCTCATGAATTTGAAGTGGCAAAGCAACGCCTACTGAGAGAGTGAACTCCACGAATACAACGGCGAGGGGCAATGAAACCGACTGAGCACAACATTCTCATGGGAGGGGAAGCCGGACAAGGGCTTGCCACCTTGGGCGGCATTCTTGCCAGGGCCTTTGTTCAAGCTGGTTTTCATATTCATGTGAGCCAAGTTTATGAGTCGCGTATCCGGGGGGGACATAATACCTTTTCCCTCCGGGTAGGCGATGTGCCTCTTGGTGCGCCACGCGAAAGCCTGGAACTGCTTGTTGCCCTGGACGGCGCGAGCATTCCCCTGCATGAAAAGCAGTTAAATCCGGCAGGCCTTATCTTGTGCCACCAGGAGCACGCTGACCTTGCGACAGGCAACGTAATGCTGAGTCAATCAGCACAAACCTCGCCCCCCGCTTGCCCCCGCCCTTACGTGTTGGCTCTTCCTTCAGAAAGCTTTGCAGATGGGCACCATAATACTGTCTTTTTGGGAGCGGTGGGCGCATTGTTCGGGCTGCCCCAAGAGAGTCTGGCGCAGCCCCTTCTTGTGAGTTTAAAAGCACAGTCACAGCAGGTACTTAAAGAAAACCTGCGGGCCTTGCAGCAAGGATACGTACTGGGACAGGATTTTGCGAGGAGCTTCCCCTTTTCTCCCAAGCCCTTACCATCATCCCGCCTAGTACTAAATGGGAACGAGGCCATAGCCCTAGGGGCCATGGCAGCCGGGGTAAATTTTTGCTCCTTTTATCCCATGTCACCCTCTACCTCCATTCCCATCACCCTCGGAGCATCTGCCGCCGCCCTTGGAATCATTGTGGAACAGGTGGAAGATGAGATTGCCGCCGTTAACATGGCTCTTGGGGCATCCACTGCCGGAGCGCGGGCCATGACTGCCACCTCTGGAGGTGGTCTGGCCCTTATGGCAGAAGGGATAAGCCTTGCCGCGATAACGGAAACTCCCTTGGTGCTGGCTGTTGCCATGCGCCCCGGCCCCGCCACCGGCATTGCCACCGGCACAGAGCAGGCGGATCTGAATAGCGCCCTTTATTTTGGACATGGCGAATTCCCCAAGGCCATTTTCGCTCCCGGCACTCTCTCTGAGTGCTTTTACCATACGCAAAGGGCTTTTCAACTTGCGCAGGACTTTCAAACGCCTATATTTATTCTGACAGATCAGTATCTTGCAGATTCATACCGCGAGGTAGACCCCTTCCCTCTGGGAGAAGCCCCCCCCTTGCTCATGCCGGAAAAAACAACAAAAAGTATTGAAAGTACAAATCATTATGAGCGTTACGCCATAACGGAAAGTGGTATTTCACCTCGGCGCATTCCCGGCATGGGAACCTCTTTGGTGATAGTGGATAGCCATGAGCACACACCCGATGGGCATATAACCGAAGATCCAGTCATGCGCGTTGCCATGCAGGACAAAAGAATGCGTAAGCTTTCGGGATTGCGTGATGTTTTCATTCCACCCAGCTTTGGGGGCACAGAGGCGCCGCAAATACTTCTAGTCTGCTGGGGGAGTACTGTGGGAGCTGTGGCTGAGGCCGCGCAGCAGCTTGGGGAACAGGGCAACGCTGTGGGCTTTTGCCATTTTTCGCAGGTATTTCCATTGCGAGAGGAGACTTTTCTTAAACCTTTCCATGCAGCGCAGCGCGTAATTATTGTGGAAGGTAACAGCATGGGACAATTTTACGCACTTGTCCGGCAAGAAACCGGCTTTACCGCGCATGGCAAAATTTTACGGTATGACGGCCTGCCCATGACGGCTGCCTACATTATTTCCGCAATACAGCGCGAAAATTTTTTATGAAGGAAGTGTACTCTTTGGTACTCAACCGGAATAAAAAGTTTTTCTGACGCTGGCAGCGGACAAAAGAACCTATTTGACGACACTATCTAAGGGAGCTGTGGGGATTCTTTCTCCTTACGAGGCCCTCGCATAAAGGTGTACTATGTATGACATTTCCCCCTACGGTGAGTATGAGACCACATGGTGCCCCGGCTGCGGGAATCATGATATTCTGTTGTCCGTCAAGCAAGCCTTGGCTATATGCTCCCTTCCACCAGAAAATGTTTTCATGGTAAGTGGGATTGGTCAGGCGGCAAAAGCGCCGCACTACCTGAATCTGCATGTATTTAATGGGTTACACGGGCGCGCTCTGCCGGTTGCCATTGGAGCGAAATTGGCAAACCCGTTGTTGACCGTCTTGGTAGAAAGTGGTGATGGCTGCATGTATGGCGAGGGGGGCAACCATTTTCTTGCGGCCGTCAGGCGAAATCCTGATATGACGGTTCTTGTTCACAATAACGGAATTTACGGGCTTACCAAAGGGCAAGCCAGCCCCACCAGCACAGCGCACATCACCAGCAAAGCACAACCTTATGGTGTAACCAGTACCCCTTTTAATCCTGTCAGCACGGCCATAGTACAGGGGGCCAGCTTTGTGGGTCGCGCTTTTTCCGGTGATACAGAAGGCCTTGCCATGCTTATTGCCAAAGGAATTCAGCACAAGGGCATGGCGATCATTGACATTCTTACCCCTTGTGTATCCTTCAATAAATACAATACCTTCGCCTGGTATAAAAACCACTGCCGTCCTGTGCCGCCGGACTATGACCCGACCAATAAGGCCACAGCCCTTGCCCACGCCGAGCACTGGGAAACACAGATTTTCACTGGCCTCCTCTATTATGACGCAAATAAAATTCCCTTGGAAGCCCACTTCCCCACAGTCGGCCCTCTCGGCAAGCAGCCCGTTGATATGGCAGCCTTACGTGCCATTCAGAAAAATTGGTAGCGTGCTCTTTCGTACATGGCTGGCATAAAAAGGTTTTTCTGACGCTGGCAGAGGGCAAAAGAACCTATTTGACGACACTATCTAGTCGACTCTTAAAAATACATTAACATCATGAAATATATTGATATTTAATCTAAAATAGTGTACTGTTTTGAACAGGCAATGCAGTGATATATGCAAAAAACCGGTTGAATCGGAGCAGGATTTGCTATGAAGCCCAAAG
>JAVBJS010000155.1:0-8210 GCA_031546885.1 Desulfovibrio sp. | reverse complement strand
ACCCCCTTTTCCCCTAAACTTTTTAATTTGAGGTGGTTGGGAAGGTGGCGTAAAAAACAATTATGCCAACATCGACTAGATATAGTTGAAATTTGCCGGGCTTCGCTGCACCGAGCGATAGAACTGCACATCAGGATAGCCAAAGGACATGGCATACGCTGGGGTATGATCTTTTGGCAGGTTGAGGGTAGCAACGAGGGCCGGAGCGAAGTGGGTGAGGGCGTGTACAAAAAGGCCATTCCACAGGGTACCGACGTTCAGAGACTGTGCGTATATTTCAAAGTAACTCATGGCAATGAGAGCATCTTCGTGAGGGCACAGGGAGCATGGCAGGGTGCTGGTAACGAGCAAGTGGGGCGCGTTACAGAAAATGCGATCCGCCCCTGTTTTTTCATAGGCCTCCACGTAGGGCTTCAGGTAGATGCAGCGAGGGTCCTTGTGGTGCTTGGGGTCGGCAAAGGCTGTGGCCAATTGGGCGTAAGTCTCTTTGCGCACGGTTTCCATGGTTGCGGGATCTTGCACAACGGTAAAATGGACACCCAGAGTATTGCCGCCTGTGGGCGCATGAGCAGCGAGATCAATAAGATCGTCAAGCAGGGCGGAAGGGAGGGGCTCCGGCTTATAAAGGCGTATGGAGCGTCTGCCCATGAGCAACTTTTTGAGGGAGGCAGATTCAACGTGCCCGTTGGGTAAGCTCTTTTCCGCATCTTTGCCGAAGATGCTTACAGCAGCCGTGGGGCAAACACTGAGACAGTGCTGGCAGCGCAAACAGTGCTGTGGATTGTTAATTACCGGTAAATCATCCATAGTTATAATTTGCGCGGGGCATACGGCGGCGCAGCTTCCGCAACGGATACATTTGGAATCATCTACAATAAAATTAAGCATTGAGGATCTCCGTGCTTTGATGGTGGTTAGTTGCAAAGAATGACGACATTATTCAGCGCTTTTCTAGCTTTTTTTAAGTTCAGCTTCGGCCCGCAGCTCAAGGGCGCAGCTTCGCAAATAATTGTACCCTGGCATGGGCAGCGTTTCACTGCTGAGTGCGTACAAAGCGTCTGCTTTGATTTTTTTAGCTTTGGCCAGCTCGATGTGTCGCCCGGAGGAGTGCTCCGCGATGGTCTGGGTGAAAAGAACAATACAGTAATCAGCCAGTTGTGCGGCCCAGCGCCAGTCTTCCGCGATAAGAGCCGAAGAGGCGGCAATGAGCAGATGTGCCTGCCCTCCGGCCAGAATAGCCATGCGCCTTGCCTCTTCGTGTTGCGTTAAGGGGAAAAGGTGGGAAGGGTTACCGTCAAACCACCCGAGCAGGCCACTATAAATGGAACGCACTGCCCAAGGGAGGTAGCCGTAGAGTTCCGCGAGGTAGGGTTTACTTTGTAAATGAGCCGGTAATTGTATCGTTTCAGCAAGCTGATCAGGTGTGAGGCCTGCATTCATGCCACGCACTGTTTCGTCGTATACATACTGAATGGCGTCGCTGTAATCTGTAAGAAGCTCTGTGCTTTCTGCTCCAAGGGCCGGATCGTTATGGCCCATTACAATGGCTGTTGGTTGCAAAGCAAGAACGGCACGAACGCTGGCAGCCCACTGTGGCACATCGCGGTAGGCACTGCCTCGAATGGGATACAGGTTCGGAAAGGCGCGGTAGGCAGTATCGCCGGTAAAAACAACGCCGGAATCAGGTAGCCGGACGCAGAGCGTGTCCACCGTTTCTCCAGGCATGGCGTGGAGTTCCAGGTTCAGCCCTGCTATGGTCAGGGTTGCTTTGTTCTCTGTTAGAAAGGTATTGGGCAGAGGTGGGCGGGCCGGTTTTTTTCCAAGGGTGAAATTATAGGGAACCATCTGGTTGGGGCGCATTTCTTCAGGGGGAAGGTTTGCGCCAAACTGGCGTCCCGCTCTCTTGCCGCTGACTGCCTCAAGCCCTGTAAAGCCTGCTTGCTCTGCTCCAAAGTTCGCACGCCCCCAGACGGGTGTTTCTACCGGGCGTCCTTCCAGAAAAGCTCCCAGGCCTCCAGTATGATCAAAGTGGCTGTGTGTTAAGATAACCGCAGCAAGCGGGAGGGGTGTAATGCGGGAAATTTCCTGGAGAATTTCTACGGCGTGATCTTCAGATCCGCCTGTGTCGATGAGGATGTAACCATCTGTGCCAATGACGACACTACAGACGGAAAGGGCGTAATCCACAAAGACATGCACGTTATCAGCAATAGTAACAATGTGCTTTTTCGGTGCGGTGTGTCCTTGGAGGGGGAGGGTGGGGGGCATGGTATATCCTTTAATTAAGGTTCCCTTAAAAAAGTCGAAAAAGGCTATGAAATGGGCTGGACATAATCCAGATAGAGAACGCATGGGTTTTATTGGGTGTCAACGCAGATAATGCGTGGACACCAAGGTTTGGGCTGCCATTTGTTCCATTTGTGTGGACATGGTAAAGACGAAAGACGTTATCCCCCGCAAACGGCAGAAATAAGTACCACAGCGTCACCGTGAACAAGAACTTGTGAAGGATCGCAGACATGGTTTCCTATAACTATCAGCACTCTTCCTGCAAGTTCTTTTTCACCCGTGGTTTCAAGCAATGTTGCAACCGTTGTTCCTTCTTGAACAGTTGTCGGGCGAGGGGGGCTCTTGCATCCGTTAAGTCTCTTTTCAAGGGAGATTGTTATCATATTTGAAGGGTGTTGCATAAATTTTCCAGAGTAATTCGCGCTTAAAACGCCACTGTAGTGAGCTCTTCTGGCGTAAAGTCAAAGATGGCTCCAGAATCTGGATTGCTTTCTTCATAAAAAAATTCCGCCACGCGGTCCGCTTCTGCCCCAAGGCCGGCTCGACGATTAAAGTCGCGCTCCAGTTCAAGAGTGGCACTTGCAAATGCCTTTGTCGCCTCAAGTGTAATGTGGGTTCCAAAACGGGCGTTGATGAGATTTGTGATGAGGGAGGCATCTTTTACAGCCGCCCCCAGCATGATGCACAATCCCAAGGAGTCAAAGAAGATAGCTGCGTGCTGTGCGGCATTGGAGTTGGCAACTTGCCCTTCTTTTTCGTGGTGCTTTACCTGCATTCGCGGTGTGTTCCCTGCTGTGTGGTCGCCCCCCATGGGAGAGGTTGCATATGTCACTCCTGTTCCCTTGATGGATCGCGGGTCATACGCAGCCATAGCTTGTCCTTTGGCTGTGGGGACGCGGTATTGCCCCAGCACTTTTCCTGTCGTTTCAGCTCCGCTTCCAATAATTTTGGATAAAAACGCTCCTTCCTGGATGCCTTGAATGGTGCGCAGTGCAAAATCTCCATCGCCAAAAGCGGCAACTCCCGCTTCCATAGCAACGGCAAGGGCCGCCCCGGTATCTATGGTGTCAACCCCCATATCATTGCAGGCATAATTAAGGTTGGCGATGGTGTCCAGATCACCAATACCACAATTGGGGCCAAGCATGCCTATATTTTCATACTCCAGCGGCGAGACTATAGCTTTTCCTGTTGCGTCAGGAAAAATATTGGAACATTGAATAAGGCACCCGCGCATGCAGGCATGGCTGGGGGTACCCTCTCCGCCTCGGCTGATAATTGTAGCATATAGTGCATCTGCATCCAGTTTGGCGGCCTGCTCAAAGGTGCCTCGTGAAAAATTGCGTACCGGGAGAGCGCCAAGGGTATTGGTTGTGGTCAGCATGGCATTTGTGCCATATTTTTTAAAAATTTCGGCTGTTTGTGGCGTTGTAATAACAAGGTTTCCGATCTCTTTAAGGGCAGCGCGAAAGGTGTCGGAATCTGCCATAGTTTCTTTTGGCGCTGCGGAATCATCCACAATTACCGCAAGTAGGCCTTTGGAAGCCATCACAGCCCCAAGGCCGCCGCGCCCGCTAAACCGCGCTGGTATTCCTTCCGGGTCAGTCATGGCTATGCCTGCCGCCATAAGGCGCTGTTCGCCCGCAGGGCCAATCAGTGCCAGCCCGGCATGTTTGCCAAAGAGCTCTCGCAGTATCTTTCCCCTTGCATACAGACCAACGCCGACAATTTCTGTCGGGGCCGGTATAACCTTCGCTCCCGCCGCGTCAATATATACCATCCACCATCCGTGCGGGCTAATGTCTTCAATAACAAGTGCCCGTATACCAAGCCTGCCCATTTTATAAGCAAGGTTGCCGCCGGCATTGCTCTCTTTAATGCCGCCCGTTAAAGGGCTCTTGGCTCCAATAGAGAGGCGGTTGGAGCTTGATACAAGTGTGCCCGCCAGGGCACCCCCCGCAAAAATAAGTTTATTGTGGCGCCCAAAAGGATGGCTGGTGGGGGGAACCTCCTTGTGTACAATGCGAGAGGTGAGAGCTCGCCCTCCCAAAGTGATATCTTCTGGCGCAAGGAGCGTTTCTGAGAAAGATTGTGTTCTCATGGAAAGTCGAAGTATTTTCTGCATATACTGTGTGTCCTAGGTTTGCATGCTGGCGGTGGAGTAGGGGGGGTATGGGTGAGCATGCTTTCCGTAGCGTGTTGCTGTGTACTTTGCCGGAAAGGCCTATGCTTCCTTTTTTATTTTTTGGGGAGAGGTTTTTGTCTCCGTTTTTTTTGCTCTTTTCGCTAGCGGGCTGCGAGGGTTAGCATATCTTCCAGCATGTGGAGCCGGTGTTTTGAGAGGGCGGCTTCATCTGTCATTATCATATCGAGTTGCCGGGTATGCATACAAATGTATCCAAGAACGCGCAAGGCGCTGAGGAATTCTGCCTCTTCCCCTTGTTCCAGGCGGGCGGTGAGTATGTCACCCATGATTTCTGTCACGAAGTTAAATTGCGCCAAAAGCTCTGCTACAAAGTGTACTCGCCGGACGCGCCGGGCGAGGTTGGCGGCTCCGCCTTTGAACTGAAAAACGATAAAGCGTTCTTTTGCACGTTCTCCCAAGAGGCAGTCCAGGGCAAGGAAGTGGAACCCGAAGCGGCAGCGCATGCTGCAAAAACGCTTGGCAATAAGAAAGACGTTCTTTTCTGTATATTGAGTGGATTGGGATGCCGGGTCGAGACTAGGGTTTGCCGATGCCTCAAAAAGCACGGAGAGAAAGCCCTTGGCATCAAGGGGAGGCGGGCCGTCCCATGGCTTGTAGCTGAAACCTTCCCAAAATGACAGAAATGGAATGGAGGCGACCTCCGCTAATTGCACGGCCGGGCTCTTGATTTCACCATGAAAGCCGTCATCGAGATTAATCATCCAAAATTGTTTGGGAACATCACACACCAACTGCTTTGAGGGGGCTTGAGAGGTTTTTCTGGATGTACTGTAGCGAAACATTTCCTGTACGGCGTGGTCGTGGCAGTACAGGAGGAAGTCGTGAAAAGTGGTGCAGTTTTCTGCGCGAAAATTGGGATCATCCGTGTCGGGCAGGGTCAGCGAAACAATGCGGGGAGCCAATTGTCGCGCCATAGATGGAATAGCGCCATCGGGTAACCATAAATACGGGGCTGCATCTGTGTGCCCCAGTGCTTTCGCAGTGGAGGCGGGATTATTCTCTTGAGAGGTTCCGGGGGATGGTGATGTATTGGCTGATGAAGTGGCAAAGGAGGGTAAGGTTACATCGGTGGGGCAAATCTGCACTAATGAGGGTTGGGTGCTGCTTGCTGTGAGGATGACGGTTTCTCCTCCGTTCAGAGTCTCGCACGCTTCGGGCAGATGCAAAATTGTTGGGCGTCCGTAGCGGCGGGCGGTGCGGGCAAACAGTCCGTTTCCCGTGCCATCTCCGGCAATGGCCCCCTTGGCGAAATCCAGCAGAAAGCTCCAGCGGGGGGCAGCCTGCCCCACGAGAAGGATACTGCCTATGGGGAATTCCAGGGCGTCTTGCACGTTACGGACGCTAAATACCTTGCCGTGGGTTGTGCCGGGATATGTGCTGAGCCCGCCTTGGATGGGATTTTCTTCTGGCAGGCAGGGGGCATCGGCAGGAGGGGAAAGAATAGGGAGCTGCGGTTCCGACAGTGAAATGACCCCAAGAGCATGGCAGGTTCCTTGAGCGGATGCTGCCCAAAAAAGTTCATGTCGGCTCCCGGCTACGGGAGCGTCTACCAGATAGTTGAGGGCATCATGGCAAAAAGTATTCACTTTGCCGCGTACGTCCTCCGAGAGAAGCGCGCCCTCCGGGTCTGTTATTTCTTTTCCCATTATTGCATCACTGACGCCGCGACGAACGTGCAGAAGAATTTCTTGGGAGCCAGCAGGCTCCAGGGCGCGGTGTGCGCTGCCTCGTGCGTGCTGTTCGGGCAAGAGTGTGCAGCTCAGGCAGAAGGGTAAGGCCCTGTCACGGATGCCGAGCTTAAGGCGATAGATCATGGCGCGTGGCCTGTAGGTTCCGGCAAAGGCAGCGTGAATGGCGGAAAAAATGGATTCATCAGTAATGGGGGTACGCAGAACCTGTTCCGGCATTACTAGTGCGCCTTGGTCAGCCCGCACAGGAAGACAGCGGATTAACAGAATCTTTCCGGGTGTTGTCAAGAGTTCTCGCAAGGGGTCAAGGCTTTCTTTTATGGCCTCTTTAAGAGCATCCGCCAAGGGAAAGGAACACAGGAGGCGCTCTCGTATTGTTGCGGCTGCTTCGCTGAAGCTTGCGGGATCGTCCTGCGATATGAGCATGATGCGGTCTACTTCATCATGCAGGTCAGGATCGTTAAAATACTGCCACCATGCAGCCCCGGTAATGACAAAGCCGGGTGACAGGGCTTCCGGGTATGCCTTGCGGAGAGCTTCAAGCTTGGTCAGGTGAGGGCTGATGTAGGCGAGGTGCTCATGCCCAAGGTCGGTATACGGCACAACCCACGGGCCCTCAATAGGTTCCGCACCTTGCGCCAGAATGTCTTGTACTCCCCCACGCAGGGCTGCAAAGGGGGAATTAAGCCGGTTGTACCGCCCTTCGGAAAGTGCGTTGAGCTGGAGAATGCACTGCATGGTAGCCACAGTTAATTTTGCGGTAGACATGCGCAAAAAAGGCATTCCGAGGGGAGATTCCCCCGCCAGGCGTTCTTCGAAGGTCATCATTTCGCTGTATGCTTCAAGATAGGCACTGAGAAAAAGCTTGAAGCGGTGAAAACGCGCAGCAAAACCGAGCTGCGGGGTTTGCTCCATGTATTGCTGCCGGCGGGGAAAAAGCTTGCGGAAAAAAGAGAACATGGTGTTATCCTTATTCCTTTTGGTTACATGGAGTTATTGTGTTTCAAGTTTACGCTGTTGACAGGCATCTTCTATTTTGTGGCACAGAGTATCAAGCTCAACTGGTTTTAGCTGGTAAAAAAATGCGCCCAACTCAAGCCCTTTGGTGGCGGCATCCATATCCGCGTGGCCAGAGAGCATGATAACGCTTACAAGGGGAAAGTCACGTCGAATGTGAGAAAGCGCCGTTAGTCCATCCATGCCGGGCATTTTGACATCAAGAAGCACCACATCCACTTCGTTTGTGCTGAGGTATTGCAAGGCCGCCTCACCACTGGAAGAGTAAGCGGGCTGCATACCCCGCCGCTTGAGGCGCAGGGTTAAAATTTCTCCGACCTCTGTTTCATCATCAACGATAAGTACCCGGATTACGCCCATAGTTACCCTCTCTCAGGATAAGGGTGCTAAATCCCTCATTGCTTCTACCACATGAAATAGCGTACACTTTTTTCTATGAAAAACGCAAGATGCTCATGCCGGTAAAACGGGGCGAAGGGATTTTATTTGTTGAGGCGAAGGGCCAAGAGGGGCAGGTGCTGACTAGTGTCTAGGTGAGTTCGTTGCATTGTGCAACAAACTCAAGATGAGATCGTTGCACAATGCAACGATCTCTGGCGATTGCACAGCAAGCGCCCGCAAGCGGACAGCGCAGCGTGCCTTTCTTTCGCAATCCGTTTCGGTTGCGAAAGTATGCGGGGAAGAATATACGTTTAATTTCTTGAGAATCTAGCGTTTTCACACTGTGAGGCCATTGTGCAACGAACTTAAGATGGGATAATTGCGTCCAAATTTCAACTGAAACAGGAAAATAATGGAAGACAAGCTCGTCCAACATACCTTTAAAGCCCGTTTCCGGCTTTAAAGGAAAGGCACGCTGCACTGTCCACTTGAGTTCGTTGCATAATGCAACGGACTCTGGCGATTGCGCAGCAAGCGCCCGCAAGCGGACAGCGCAGCGTGCCTTTCTTTCAAAATTCGTAGCGGATTTTGAAAGCTTGTTGGAAAATTATGTCTTATTTTTCAGCAAG
>JAVBJS010000017.1:0-38013 GCA_031546885.1 Desulfovibrio sp. | reverse complement strand
CGTCAAATGCAGATATTTTGTTCTCTGCCAAGGAAGAAACATTTTTTATGAAGGGAGTGTACTCTTTGGTACTCGACCGGAATAAAAAGTTTTTCTGACGCTGGCAGAGGGCAAAAGAACCTATTTGACGACACTATCTAGGAAAAAAAGGGGGTGAGGGGTAAGGAAAAAACACCTTTTCAAAAGGGTTTTTTCCCCCTCCCTCGATATTCTCTCCGCACTCTCCCTTCGCCTTATCCTCTTCTACTACACCTTTGCCAAAGCTGCCAATTGTTTAAAGCCATCTTCAAGGGAGACGTCAGCGGTGATATCTTGCTTCAGAAAAGCATTTATCAAAGGCATACTTTCAATGGCCTTATCTATTTCCGGGTTGGAGCCTTGGGCGTATGCGCCAATGTTTATCATATCTTCCACTTTTTTAAAGGCTGCCATACGGGAAAGAATTGTCCGCCCATGCTGCACGGTATCTTTTGTACAAATATCCGTTCGCAAACGGCTAATGGAGCGAAGCACATCAATGGCGGGAAAATGTCCCTGGTCTGCCAGTTCGCGGGTAAGAACCAGGTGACCATCCAAAATGGACCGTACCGCGTCAGCAATGGGCTCATTAAAATCATCCCCATCCACAAGAACGGTGTAAATTCCAGTGATGGTACCGTAAGCGTTGCGCCCCGTACGCTCCAAAAGACGTGGCAACTGCGCGAAAACAGAAGGCGTATAGCCTTTGGTTGTAGGGGGCTCGCCAACAGCAAGTCCCACTTCACGGGCAGCCATGGCAAAGCGCGTCACCGAATCCATCATAAAAAGAACATCTTTGCCCTGATCTCGAAAATATTCCGCCACTGCCGTTGCCGCGTAAGCGGCTCGCATACGAACAAGCGGAGACTGGTCTGATGTGGCGATAATAAGAACAGAGCGGGCCATGCCCTCCGGCCCCAAATCCTTTTCCATAAACTCCACAACTTCACGGCCCCGCTCGCCGATGAGGCCAATGACATTGATATCGGCCTTGGTATAACGGGCCATCATACCCATGAGCGTAGATTTTCCAACTCCAGAGCCTGCCATAATACCCACACGCTGCCCCTTGCCAAGGGTAAGCAGAGAATTAACAGCACGAACACCCACGTCCAAAGGGTCAGTTATGCGGGGGCGAGTCAGGGGTGAGGGCGGATCTGCATACAGTGGCACAGTATCGGGAAGGTTGGGATATTCGCCCTCCTTAAGGGAGGTGCCAAAGGCATCAAAGGCCTTTCCTAAAAGTTCGTCACCCACGGGAAAAAGCGGTGGAAGGCTGGAATTTCGTACTAAACTACCTGGTTGCACACCGCGTAAATCTCCATAAGGCATAAAGAGCAGGTTGCCATCTCGAAAGCCCACAACCTCTACAGGAACAGCGGCATCTGTCGTTGCCAGCGGATTAAAGGCCGCTGCCGCGCTATCTGTTCTCTCTTCTGGGGTCGGGGTTGCCCGCTGGGCTCCTTCCGGCAAAATATGACAGAGAGAACCAAGAGGGGCTTTAATGCCACTGCCTTCCGCCACCAACCCGACAATCTTATTTACCTTGCCGTAAGCGGTAATGGAAGAAAGACTGGAGAGCAGGGTACGTGTTCCTTTGGGGTCTGGACTCATGGCAAACCCGGTAAACTAAGACGCTGCAAAACTTCCTCAACAGCCGCAAGGCGTGCTTCCACACGCCCCTCAGCAAGGGATGATTCACTCTCAACCACCATGCCGCCGGAAGAAATACTCGCGTCTGCCCGCACCCGCCACGCTTTCACATCCGGGTACTTACCTCTGGTGACATCCACAATATCCGCGACAACCGGCTCGTCCTCAGGATTCACACGGATAATGAGCTCCCGGCGCTTTTCAAGCACATCAACAGCTTCCACCAAAAGGGACTCCAGCATTTGCGCGCGATCCTCAGAAATGTAGATTCCTGTGCCCTTTTCCACTGCGAGCCGCGTTATCGCTACCAAATCGTCTCGCCACTGGGCAAAAATGTGTGAACATTGCCCTTCAATAGCAGAAAGCACCGTAGCGACAGAATCCGCCATGGCACTCCTGAAGGCGTCCAGCTCGGCCTGAGCATCCGCCAGGCCCTGGTTGTATCCGTCCTGATGAGCGGATTCCTGGATGCGGGCAGCCTCAGCTTTCGCATCATCCAGAAGATTTTTGGCCATGACAGTAGCCTTTTCCTTCACCCTGCCAAGGTACTCCGCCTCATCATCCGCTGTCCAGCAGGTGGATTTTCCCTGCTCCATACCACCAAGGCTGTGCTCACCACCTCGTGAAAAGATTGTACCCCACGCGCTTGAATTATCATTGTCATCGCTAGACAAAGACATCACCGCCTCCTCGAGTAATAACCACGCGCCCTTCCGTTTCAAGACGGCGCACCGTCTTGACAATATTCTGCTGGGCGGCTTCCACATCGGCAAGACGGGTTGGCCCCATGATTTCCAGATCTTCTCGAATCATATTGGCAGCACGCTCGGACATGTTTTTAAAGAACAGAGTTTTCATATCTTCTGTTGCGCCACGCAAGGCCATAGTGAGGTCTTCGTTGGCAATTTCCTTCAAAATTTCACGAACTGCGCGGTCTTCAAGGCTCTTCACATCTTCGAACACGAACATGAGGTTACGGATTTCTTCTGCCATTGCGGGTACTTCTTCTTCAATTTCCGCCATGACTTCTTCTTCAGTGGATCTGTCAACTGCGTTAAGAATTTCAGCAACAGCCTGCACACCACCCACTTTCTTGCCTTCTTTGCCGCCCATGGCAATAAGCTGACTTTGCAGCACCTTGTCCACCGCCATCAGCATTTCTTCCGGCACAGCCTCAAGCTTGGCAAGACGCATCAAGATCTCGGTGCGTACCCCAGCCGGAAGCTTGGTAAGCAGCTCCGCCGCTTGCTCGCTTGGCAGGTTGCCGATGATAAGCGCAAGGGTTTGCGGGTGTTCATTACGTAAAATTTGCGCCAGCAGCTTAGGACTGACCCTGCCGATTTCCCGGAAGGGCGTCGGGCCGGACTCAAGACTAAGAAAATCGCTCACGTATTTTGCCGTATCGCTGTCCACGTTGGGTAAAAGCAGGCGCTTCACCGCATCATGCCCACCGCGAATCATTTCACGTCCTGTTACCATAGAATGATAATATTCACGCAAAACATCTTCCACCATTTCTTTGGGAACCGTATCCAAATCCACCATGGCACGCGATACCGCAGCAAGTTCTTTGCGTTCCATGTGTTTAAATACTTCGGAGGCAAACTGCTCGCCAAGGGCTAACAGTAAGACCGCCGTTTTTTTGGCGCCATCCATGTTAATTGGATCTTCGGCCATATCTACTCCTTAAAACAGTGTAATTCGTCGTCCCGGAAAAGGCACATAAAGCCCGCTGGCGGGCATTAAAAATCAAACAGCAAGAGAAAGCACTATTTTTATTGAATAATTTCAAAACTAAACAGATTTTGGAGACCCCTGGCACGCTTCACAAATACTGATAAATGCAACTTCCATACCCTTCACCTCAGAAAATTCCCGCGAAAAAGCCCCCGCGGCAATTTCCGGCATGACAATGGAGGTAAAAACATCCCCTATCTTGCCGCAGCATTCACAGCGAACATGATAGTGCGGATGTGTATTGCCGTCGAAACGCCGCTGGCCGCCCGTATGATCAAGGCGTCCTATTTCCCCAGAGCCGACAAGCAGATCAAGGTTGCGGTACACTGTTCCAAGGCTGATACGCGGCAGTATCTTGCGCACCATTGCATAAATCTCATCTGCCGTGGGGTGCGATACAACACTTTGAAGCACATCAAGGATTACAGCGCGCTGTTTTGTCATACGAGTTTGCGTCATACATCTATCCCTGTTCCAATATAATTAGACAGCTCTGGAGGAACCACCCGCGCTGTCGCGGTACAGTCTCATCTTTTGCTGAATCCAACAAGAATAATAACTATATGCAGGCATGTCAAATAATCATATTTTTAGAGAAAAAAATTTCAATTATCTATTTACCTATCAACCCTATATAGCCGCGCCGGGTGAGAATAGAGCGTATCAGGCGTGGCATGACCCAGCGTCCCAGAACATGGGTAATACTAATGACAGGGATGAAGGTAATGGCGGCTGTTTTAGCAAGAGCAAGCAGCATATTCTGTTCACTTTCCACCTTGAGCCACTCAAACATAAACTGTAAATAGGGCGGCAAAATTCCAGCACTGCACACCAAGAGAAAGACAACCACAACGGGATGCCACATGGCTTTGCGTACAATGCCGGGGCGCTCCTCCGCAGGGGCTGCGGCAAGGTCGGGGAAACGGCGCGTTAGCCTTTCGGCGCGAGAATGCATCTTCATAGGCTTCTATTATCCTGAAATATTTCGGTCGAGTACCAAAGAGTACACTCCCTTCATAAAAAATGTTTCTTCCTTGGCAGAGAACAAACTATCTGCATTTGACGACACTACCTGAAACCATCTAAAACTCTCAAAATTTCAGATGTTTTCTCCTGCATTATCCGCGCATCTCCACGCGACTCCACATTCAGGCGTAAGAGTGGCTCAGTATTGGAGGAGCGCACATTAAAGCGCCAGGTATCAAAGGCAATGGAGAGACCATCCACGCGAGTTTCGCATCCACCTGCACCAACGGCTTTACGCACAGCATCCACAGCGTCCTGCGGGCAATTGACAGCCCGGTTAATTTCGCCGCTACAGGGAAATTTCTCCATCCGCTCCCGCACCAGATCCGCAAGGGTTCTTCCCCGGCGGCACATAAGCTCTGCTACCAGCAACCATGGAATCATACCGCTATCACAATAAGCAAAACGCTTAAAGTAATGATGCGCGCTCATTTCTCCGCCATACCAGGCATCTTCAAGGCGCATTCGCTCCTTGATAAAAGCATGGCCTGTTTTGGATTCCACAGCAATGCCGCCTGCTTCTTGCACCAACTCCTGCGTATTCCAGACAAGGCGTGGATCGTGAATAATTTTTGCGCCAGCATGGGCGTGAAGCATACTCTGAGCGAGCAAGCCGACAATGTAATACCCCTCAATAAAATTTCCCTGGGCATCATAAAAGAAACAGCGATCAAAGTCGCCGTCCCAGGCAATTCCCATATCCGCACCCGTTGCTTTCATAGCGGCAATGGTGTGAGCGCGATTTTCCGGCAAGAGCGGATTGGGCACACCCGTCGGCAGGGTTCCATCCGGCGTTTCTCTCATATAGCTGAAAACAAAGGGAAGGTGCGGAGCAAGCGCCTGTATCACCGGGCCGGCACAACCATGGCCGGGATCCACCAGTATATGCATGGGGCGCAAACCAGTGGGGTTCACATAGCCAAGAAGATGCTGCACATATTCCGCACGATAGCTGGCCTGTTCATAACGGCCCAAAGCAGATGCTTTTGGAAGGTTATCTGTAAGTACCCGATCTCGTATGGCAAAAAGCCCACTATCACCACTTATGGGGGCCGCACCTTTACGCACAAATTTCATACCATTATAATCTGCCGGATTGTGACTCGCAGTGACAATAACCCCCCCGTCAAAATCTTGAGAGAAGGTGGCATGGTATATCTCTTCGGTACCGCAAAGCCCTATGTCGGTAACATTCACACCGGCTTCACGCAGTCCTTGCGTAATAGCAGCGCAGAGGCCAGGGCTGGAAAGGCGCATGTCGTGCCCCACGACCATACGCTTTGCCGCAAGCTCTACCCCCAAAGCTAAACCTATTTTTACGGCAAGGTCAGCATGCAATTCATCAGGAACACGCCCTCGTATATCATAGGCTTTAAAACAAGCAGCAGAGTTACTTACCATAGAAACCTCGCAATATACTGCAAAATTACAAACAATTATAAACCCTTAGCATCAAAATACCCTGACTGGAGCCTCTTGCACTAAAAAGATGCGTCTAAGAACTTATTTATCCGTTCTTCAAATACCAATAAAACGGCCCACTAAGCGGGTATCCGCTACCGCGCCCAGCAGGGTACTAAAATCTTTTCATTCGCTATATGCCTTAATATCGAATATTAAGCAAAGTCAGTCCCTTGGCGGGTGCAGAGGGACTTGGCAAGGAACTTCTATCCTTGGCAGCAAGAATATGCGGAATAGCTTCTGCCGAGAGTTTATGCTGCCCAACCCAGACAAGCAACCCCATAATATTCCGTACCATCTGCTTAAGAAAGCCCTCTCCTTCCACACACCAGGTGAGCACGGGCCAATCTGCGGGAACCGCCAGGGGGCCTACCGTTCCTGCCCGTGCTGTAATGGAAAAAATAGTGCGAACAGTGTTCCGCCCAGGCGTGCCAGAATTTTGAAAGGAAGCAAAGTCATGCTGCCCCGTTAAGTAGCCCGCTGCAACCTGCATTGCCTGCACATCAAGCTGGGAGACACCCCAAATAAAAGATTGAACACGCGGGAGAGGGCGTGTTTCATGCATCCAAAGGGAATACGCATACTCTTTGACAAGGGCCGACTTTCGCGCATGAAAGGTGGCCGGTACAGGCTCAACCGCAAGCACGCGAATATCGGGAGGAAGCTGCGCATTGAGCGCTCGCAACCAGTTTACGCCTGCGAAGGCTTCTGGAATATCTACATGACAGACCTGAGCTTCGGCATGTACCCCTGCATCTGTGCGGCCAGCTCCAATGACAGGTATGCGCTCGCCAATCATGGTAGCAAAAACACGCTCAAGCTCCCCTTGAACAGTTACGGGGCGGCTCTTGAGGCGAAAAGCCTGCAACTGCCACCCCGCAAAACGTGTTCCCTCGTAAGCCAAACGAATCTTAAGTCGATTTTTATTCAAGGGGCAACTGCATGCGAGCCAGAGCCTCTGTAAGGTGCGCCGCAACCTCTGGCTTAACAAAGGTAAGAATTTCACCAGCCTGACGGCCACGCATGCCTGCCAAAAGTTTGACAGCTACACGCTGATCCAGCGTTTCCAACATGGCTGCGGCGTTCTTGCCCTTCATGTTGGCAAGAACGTCAACAAGGTGACGAAATTTGGCATCACGCGTTTCTTCCGCATCTTGTACCATTGTCTTCAAACGGTTTTCCAAAATTTGCATCTTTTCAAGCTTTGCGGAAAGATCGCCTTCAAGGGAGCGCAACTCCTGCTCTTTGCGGGCAAGGTCGTCCTGCTTGCGGGTCAAAGTATCACGGGCAATATCAGGCGCAACTGAAGATGGCCCGGCACTTGCCACACTTGTGGCGTCAACATCGCCAGGAGCACCCGTTGCGCCAGGAGCGCCTGGAGTCGGAGTGCCGCCAATGGAAGGCGTCATTGCAGTGGGGGCAGCTAGGCTGCGGTTAATGGCAGGCAGGGTACGCGGCGTGGTGTTCGGTATTGTTACAGGTACAACAGGAACAGCAGGCTGCGCTGCAACACCAGGAATAGCTCCTGGCGTAAGTTGATTTGACAGCTTGCCGGGAGTGGGGCGCTGAATGCCTACGTCAGGCAAATTGCCGTCCGGCAGGGCCTGAGCCGGTGGTGGAGCAAGAACAGGGGGAGCAACAGGGGCGGCAGCGGCAGCGGCCTTAGAATTGGCCGCAAGAGCAACCCCGGGCGCTGCTGACACAGGCGTACCCGTAACAGCACCCACAAAGGAGGCTGTTAGAGGCTCACACATCATAAAACCAAGCACAGTAAGCTTAAGCCCGAGCGCAAGGAGAAGTATTCGACAAAGCCTAGAAGGACGCAGGCTTGAAGCGCAATGTTGCTGTTTCATCGTAGACTCGCTGTTCAATAATCCGTTCATTTTGGGCATGACGCACTGCCTGTTTTTCTTTAAGTTTTTCCAGAAGCCCTCGCTCTTGCGCCTTGGCCACAAGATCCACTCGACAATGATCCACTTCCTCTTCTAACTGGGCTATCTTAAGCAAAATACGTTCCAAGTCTTCTCGTAGTGCGCTTTCATAGCTTTGGGCCAACCAAAGCTCCGCGCTTGTCAAAGAATCGGCTCTATAAATCCGCTCCCGCTGCTCAACTATTTCCGCACGAAGCCTCTCTGCCTGCTCCTTCGCCGCGTCACGCTCGGCAGTCGCAGCGGCGAGAGCCTGAATAGCTTGATCTTCAAGCTGCTTGCGGTAATCAAGTACCTGTTCAAGGCGAAAACGAAAGGGGGGCATATATGTACTCGTGTCAAATTTTTGAGGAACTAGTCAAAATCAATAAGTGCAATTTTTATTGTTGATTTTTAAAGGAACTTCACTCCTCCAAGCCGCCTCGCCAAAAGGGCTTACCCCTTTGGGAAGCCTTATCGCTTCGGGTGCGCAAGTTGGGGGAGTTTGGAGCGGTGCCCCAACAATCAGAATATTTCATTTAATCCAACCCGGTATCAGAGCTTGCTCTCTCCGGTATCTGTTTTTTCAGGGAGGTTATGATGCCATGCAAATCACTATTACCCGCAAAAAACCATCCCCCGCACCAGAAAATCATACAAAAAACTATAGTCACACTGAAAAATATGGCAAGAGCTATTTTACCTTGCGGCGAAAACAAAATAAGCAACCCCTGTATTCCCCTACCCATGCACAGTGCTCCCAGCGCATACATGAGAAACGCTCTGAAATTTTGTCGAAAAGGGCAAGCAACACCTCGATTCCGCAATTGTCTTACTAAAAGCAGAACATTGCACCACGCCCCAAGGGAACTGCCAAGAGCCACACCCGCAACCCCCATAAAGGGAACACACACAATACCCGCCCCCACAGCCACAGCCAAGCTAATCAGCACCACTTGTGCAGGAACAAATCTCATACCAGCAGCATCCGCCCCCGCAGCCATATCAGAAGAGGGCCCGGCAGCCCGCCCCTCAGGCTTTTCCAAAATATCTTTTTCCACAAGGGCCACGGCAGAAAGCAGAATGCGAGCGGCACACAGGGCAGGCAAGGCAGGCGCATAGGCAGCAAGACAACCACTGATACTGCCAAGAGTAGCCTGCTCGTAAGCGCCATGCCCAAAAAGCAAAAGGGCAAGGGGATGCGCCAAAACCAACAGTCCCACAGCCGCTGGCAGACTTACAAAGGCACTCAAGCGCAATCCAAAACCTAAGGTTACTGAAAAATCTTCATGTTTTTCAGCTTGATACTGCACAGCAAGTTTTGGCAATACAGCCACACCAATGGCGGCCCCTGCCAGCCCCAGCGGAAGTTCCAGCAGACGCTCCGCAAAATAAAGAGCACTGATACTTCCCTGCGCAAGGAAGGAGGCTATCATTGTTCCTGCTATCACCTGCAATTGGTGTGCCGCAGCTCCCAAAGCCAGACCGGGCGTTTTCCTGACAACAGCAAAGGCCTCACCATCGTGAAAAAAAGGGATATGCCGTACTCCGCGCGGTATGCCCCCAGAAAAAAGAACCTGGAGAATCCCTCCCGCAACAATGCCGAAGCATAGAAAACGCTGTGCGGTGTAGGTTGATGTTGTGGGATCAATATGCAGAAGAAAAAAAACCGCGAGGGTAGTGGAAATAATGGCAAGGTTAAGCAGTGTCGAGCCATAGGCCTGTGGAATAAAATCACCTGTCGCACTGCGACTGGCATAGGCTACGGCACACACCACACTGAGTGGAAGATATAAGAGACAGATGCGCAAAAACCCCGTGGCCTGTTCCGCAATTTCAGGAAAACTTCCAAGACCGGGTGCCATCAACAACAGCAAGGGCTGTGCCCCAAGCATAAGCAATCCTGTGAGCGACAAAGACGCCAACAAGGCCATGCCCCAAACATGGCGGGAAAAACCAAGCACAGCCAAAGCCCCCTGCTGTGCAAAAATGCGGGAACACGCAACGGAATGGGCAATGCCAAGCGAGCCCTCCGCCAAAAGTCGTCTAAAAAAATGCGGTACCCGAAAAACCACCAAAAAAGCATCCGCCCCCGGCCCCAGCAGGTGCGCAATAAGAACATCCCGCACAAACCCAAGCAGCCGTGAAAGCAGCATACCGCCTCCCACAACGACAAGGGAGCGGGAAGGACATGGGGCAGAAACAGACACGACTATTGCAGCCGAATTTCCACTACTTTTTCACCCTGCTTGGTAGCTGTTTCAAATTTGCTGGGACGCTCCAAATCCAACACCAACCGCGGGCCTGAAGGTTGACTTCCCACACGAGCAGACTTCACAATATTATTCTTGGGAACAGCCGGAGCCCGCATTCCCTGCCATGTCCCCGGCAAATCAACAACCAACCTGTCTGGAGCAACAAGGGCAAAGGTTTTACTAATCATGGCAGTATCTGCCTCGATATATAAGGTAACCTGTTTCCCGGAGATTTGCAGAGAAATATCCTTCAGCGTGCGCTTGCCCGCCGGATCAATGACAGGGCGCTCTGTAGAAGCTACCTTTGACCCTTCCGCTCCAGGTTTTACTGGAGTTTTCTGGGTATCCGCAGTAGGCTTTACAGGTGGCTTCGCCCCTTCTGTCCCTGGTTTGGCGGGAGTTTTATCATCCGTCGGCTTAGCAGGGACTTTGGGATCCTCCGGCTTCACAGCAGGCTTTGCAGGTTCCGTTTTGCCCCCGGCAGAAGCAATAGGGATCACTGGAGCCTTGGGGGCTTCTTCCGGCTTTTTCCCTTCCATCGGAATAGGCGTAAGGCTCGCTCCCGCAAAAGCACTTGGCGGCTTTGGCGCTTCTACCGCTTTCGGCTCAGTTTCCACTGGGGCAGCACTGGAAACTACAGGCGGATAAAGCTTGGGCAACTCACTATTTGTCCCCGTACTCACAACAACAGGAGCAGGCCCCCCCCCAGTTGTATTTACGGAAGGGCTTTGCCCTATACTCTGAGGCGTCAAGGTGTAAACAGTCGGCCCAGTGGGCTCAGGCACAGAACCACCCAATACCGGCCCGGACAAGGTAGGCGGCTGCTGCATCTGTGTATAAAAAACCAATCCCATAGCACATAAAAGTACACCCAAAACAGCTATGGTAATTCCCTTGTTCATAAAAACTCCCGTAATCTTTGGGATATCCCATAATAGTAAAGAATCGACATGCTACGCGAGCACCTGCTGGCGTAGTGAGGCTTTCATAGTTAAATTGCTTAGTTACTATTCAAAAAGTCCAAAAAATTCTGAGCTACAGCAAAATCCGGCGAAGCCGCAAGGGCCTGTTCCAAGTATGTCTTGGCAGAAGGAATATCGCCCAGATCATATTTAGCCCGCGCTATATTAAACAGTATATGCCCATCACCAGGGGCAAGAAGCAAAGCCTGCATATGGCAGGCAAGCGAATGCTTATGCTGGCGCTCGCGGCGAAGCGTTGCGCCAAATTCCGAAAACATATGCTTTTGTCGCCGCGTCAGCAGATGCCGCCGCGAAAAAATCGTTGCAAGAGCGGAAGAAATATCCATAGCGCTATCACTGCGCATGGCTAACAGAATATTTTCAAATTCCGCACGCAATTCAGCCTCAACCACTGCCACGTCATCTCCTCCGGCATTCGGCGCCGTAATCGCTGCCGGGGCTACCTGCATCGCAGGGGCTGGCTGCATGGCCAAAACGGGATGCGCAGCTTGCGGAGCCGACACTACAGATGCCGGTTGCATCGCCGGGGCGCTGTAAGGAGTTTGCACCACCTGTGCAATAGGCACAGGCTGCATGGCCGGAGCTATGAACTGAGCCTGCATCGTAGGCACAGGCGGCATAACCGGAACTATGTACTGGGCCTGCATCGTAGACGCAGGCTGCATGGCCGGAGCTATGTACTGTGCCTGTGGGGCTTGCATCATGGAAGCTGGCTGCATAGGTGGAGCACTATACGGAGCCTGCGGAAGTTGCGAAGCCTGCATCATGAGAGCAGGTTGCAGATCCGAAACAGTATGCGGAGCTTGCATCGTGGGAGCTGCCTGCATGACCGGAGCGGTGTATGGCGCTTGCGGAGTTTGCATCATCGGGGTCGGCTGCATAATAGGAGCTTGCGGAGTTTGCATCATCGGGGTCGGCTGCATAATAGGGGCTTGCGGAGCCTGTGCCATGGGGGCGGGCTGCATATATTCTTGCGCCAAAGGTGCTGAGGGTGAATGGGCAGATTCATTACCATAGACGCTAGCGGCTCCTGCGGTTCTACCAAGGGCCAAGTCTTCGCTGTAAAATTGCTCCAGAGCGTTTGTTTCCTGCGGCCCTTGCATGATAGCTCGTGGGTCATCACTGCGAAAACCTCCGGCTACATAGTCTGCCATAGCCATACCATACCACATATCGAGCAGGTCGGGCGCATCTGCATAGAGCACGCCCGGCTCACGCCAGTCTTCTTCTTGAGCAAGCGATTCTACGCCTATAGGAATACTCTGTCCTTGCATGAGCTTTTTCTCCCTCAAAATTTATGCAGCCCGCCTGTTCAGGCAATTGCTTTGTGACAACGCAATCCCTTACACCTGCATCTGTAGAAAACATTTCTTCTGATATGGTAGGTCTGGATAATTTCAACAATTTCAAATATGAAACAGTCTATCAGAAAATAGTAGTAATTGACGCCGCTCTCTAACATAAGTCTAGAAAAAAAGAAATATCTCTGTTTAATGGCAGCCGCTCAACTGATTTTATTAAACATTCAACAAGCAATCTATTTTTTCGCTTCCGCGGGAGTAAAGTCGTTCTTGCATCTAGCTGAAAATAAATATCTAAAGTTTTAACAGGCTTTCAAAATTCGCTGCAAATTTCACAAGGCAGAGGCCATTGCACAATGGCCTCTGGCAACTGCGTAGCAGGTGCTCGCAAGCGAACAGCGCAGCGTGCCTTTCTCTTTATCTTCACTGGATAAGAAAATGTATCGTTTTATCTTGCTGAAAAATAAGGCATAATTTTCCAACAAGCTTTCAAAATCCGCTACGAATTTTGAAAGAAAGGCACGCTACGCTGTCCGCTTGCGGGCGTTTGCTGCGCAATCGCCAGAGCTCGTTGCAATGTGCAACGAACTCATTTTTTGGGTTTCTAGTAAAATTCAGGTGCAAATCTCTTTCTGCCCTTGCTCTGAGGGTATGCCCCCACAGGCTTGAAATAATCAGAAAAAAAGTATAATCATCACAACAGGCAGACCATAATCTTAGGCCGCTCTTCAAGGCTTTTACGCTCACATAATTACGTTTCGGTGCGGAAGGGATTTTCTTGATTCCCAGAGCCAGAAACACAAAGGAAACTGCGTGATAGAATCTACGCCGGAAAATGCAGTACCTTGTTGTGATGGCAATCGATCCCAACAAGCCATTCATGTTACCAGAGCGATTATTCCTGACCCAGTGGAATACGCCGAATGTATTTCACGCATTCTCTCCTCGCGTCATCTCACTAACATGGGAGAGCACACGGCCAGGCTTGAACAAGAGCTCTGTAAATTTTTGGATATTCCTTTTTTGGCGTTGTGTACTAATGGGACACTTGCTCTTCAACTCAGCTTGCGGGCAGGTGGCTTGGTAGGTCGGGAAATTATCACTACACCGTTCAGTTATGTGGCTTCTGTTTCCGCCGTTTTATGGGAAGGGTGTACCCCTATTTTTGCGGATATTGACGAAGAAACGCTCTGCCTCGACCCTGGCAACCTGGAAAACCTTTGCTCTGATGCTACAGGTGCGATATTGCCTGTACATGTTTATGGCAACGCTTGTGATGTGGAGGCCATTGAAAAAATTGCCGCACGCAATAACCTGACGACTCTTTATGATGCAGCTCAGGCTTTTGGAACGCTTTATAAAGGGAAAAGTCTACTCTCGTATGGAGATTTTTCAACAGTGAGCTTTCACGCCACTAAGGTGTTTCATACAGTTGAAGGTGGCGGTATTGTTAGCCGCACTCAGGCATCGTATGATTATTTAGCATTGTTGCGGGCTTTTGGACATACAAACGATACTCACCATACACTTGGCATCAATGCCAAACTCACAGAGCCGCATGCGGCAATGGGGCTCTGTTTATTGGATAAAGTCACTCAAAACATTGCGGACAGAAAAAAGATTAGCCAGCTATATGATTCTTTTTTCCCTTCCCATGGAGTGCGCAAACCACGCCTGCACAGCGACATTACCTATAACTATGCCTATTACCCTGTAATCTTTGATGATACCAACGCCATGCAACGGGCCTTGGTGAGCATGAATCAAGAAAATATTTTCCCTCGCCGCTATTTTTACCCCGCTCTTAATACATTACCTTATCTGACAAGCCGTACCCACTGCCCGGTAGCAGAAAGCATATGTACACGAGTTCTTAGTTTGCCTTTGTATGCAGACCTTGAAGAGGGAATTGTGGAACGGATTATGCAGATTGTTAAAAAATCTGTAAAATGAGAGTATATGGCAAAATCTACCTTTCAACATGCACAGATCCGCGGCATTAGCACCGTAGTCCCTCCGCACGAAATTAGCTTGCTGGATGAACTTCAATATTTTGACGGAAACATTAAAAAAGCTCAACGCGCCACGAAAATGGTTGGTATAGACCGACGGCGTATTGCGGAAGAGGGTGTTACCGCGGCAGATCTTTGTCAGCAGGCGGCGGAAAATCTTCTGGAAGGCATGAAAATTGATAAGGCTAGTATTGATGCCATCATATTTGTATCGCAAGGGCCAGATCATTACTTACCTGCAACGGCGTGTATATTGCAGCATAAGCTGTCATTGTCGCAAGCATGTGCCGCCTTTGACGTAAACCAAGGCTGCGCCGGGTTCACCTATGGCTTATGGTTGGCTTCTTCACTGCTAGAGTCGCGTGCGTGCTCCCGCGTACTTCTTCTTGTTGGCGAAGGGCTTGCCCGTCTGGATGACAAGGACAATAGAATAACTACTCCTATTTTTGGCGATTGTGGTACGGCTACGCTTGTTGAGTATGCAGCGAAACCGACTCCTTCGTGGTTTGTGCTGGGTTCTGACGGAAGCGGAGCGGAAGCCTTAATGATTCCTGCAGGTGGAGCTCGTCTGCCATTGCCTAAGAAAATGGAAGAGTTTTCCCCCTACTGTGAGCGTATATACGATCCAAATGGTACTCCTTGGCGCTTGGTTTCGACGTATATGGACGGTGGGGCTGTCTTTGAGTTTACCATGACGATGATACCAGTGCATATACGTGATCTCTTATGCTACGCCAACAAAACCCCAGAAGACATAGACAAGCTTATTCTTCATCAGGCGAACAAGCAAATTATCTTGGCAATTGCCGAAAATGCTGGATTTCCTCTGGAAAAAGCTTCATATGAGACTTTCAGTAAATATGGCAACCAGGCCGGGGCCTCCATCCCTTCCGCCATTTGTGATACCCTCACTGAGGCAGTAACAACCTCATCTGTGCAGGTATTGCTCTCCGGCTACGGAGTGGGGCTTGCTTGGGCTTCCGGCATTGTCGCGTTGGATAACATCTGGTGCTCTGGGGTGCGTGATTTTGTAATGCCGGCAGGGCACCCCACCTCTGAACAGGTTTTGCAGTATTGGCAGAAGAAAATTTCTGGAAAAACAACAGCGTAATATGTTTATTACAGTGGAAAGAATTATGACAACAGCACAATTTTTGGAAGAATTTCAGGATGTTTTACAACGGGAAGGATCTATTACGCTGGATTCTGTTTTAAGTGACATGGAAGAGTGGGATTCTCTTGCTGTCATGGCGTGTATTGCCTATCTTGACAAAAAGTTCAAAGTAAAAACGACATTCAAAGATTTCAAGCCATTACAAACTGTCGCAGATATTGTTGCCTTAACAAAAGGCGCTGTGGCATGATCTCCTTCACTGCGGAGCAGTGTATTCTTGTAACCGGCGCAAGCTCTGGAATTGGCGAAGCAATTGCCTTGCAGTGCAATGCCCTGGGTGCAACCGTCATAGCTAGCGGGCGCAACCGGGAAAGATTGGAGGTCAACAAAATCCGTGCCACCTGCCCAGAACGCTTTCATGCAGAGCCACGCGAGTTGATGGAAGATATGGAGGCACTGCCCGCCTGGATAAAATCTTTGCGTGAAAAATACGGAAAACTAAGTGGGCTAGTGCCTTGCGCAGGAATTACACTTACAGCCCCCCTGCGTGAGTACGATTTGAATACGGCACACAGGATGTTTGATTTGTTGTTTCATGTTCCTATGCTACTAACAAAAGGGTTTGTAGATCGGCGTAATAATGTGGGCAAAGGCGCGGCTGTTGTTTTTATTGCTGCGGCTGGAGCCATCACACCAACAGCCTCACTACTTATCTATAGTGCGGCGAAGGGGGCTTTGCTAACCGCCTCTCGCAATATCAGCAAAGAGCTCGCCCCTGCGGGGTTGCGCGTAAATTCTATTTCCCCCGCTCTCGTTGCAACCCCTATGGCAGAGCAATACGCAGGCCTGTTGGGCGCTGGTGCCCTTGCCGAGTTGGAGCAAACATATCCCTTGGGGCTTGGGGCGCCGGACGATGTGGCCGGTGCGGCCACCTATCTGCTTTCCTCTGCATCACGTTGGATTACAGGCCAAAATTTGTTGATGACTGGTGGTTTTGAATGAGCGGTATGCGAAATGTGCTTATCATTGGGAATGCGGGAGCGGCGCGCGAGTGCTATTGGCTACTGTGTGAAGTCATGCGGCAACGAAAGGATCTTGCTTTTAAGGGATTCCTGTCCTTTGAAGGGCACGCTGGTGAGCTGCATGAGCTGGCCCATTTGCAATTGGGCATCGATGACGAGTATACATCGAATCAGAATGACATCTTTGTACTTGGCCTGGGCTTACCTGCACTACGGGCAAAGGCTTTTCACAAATGGAAGGCAAAAGGTGTAGAATTTCTTACGTTAATCCACCCAGTCACGACTATATTGCCTGGAGCAATCATTGGCGAAGCCAATATATTTGCTTGTGCGACATATATTTCCTGCAATACAGTCATTGGCAATGCAAATTATATGAATGGCTCAGTAACTATTGGACACGATGTTACCGTAGGTGACGCAAATTTTTTTGGCCCGTTCAGCCTGGTATTGGGTAATGTGCAGATAGGGTCGCAAAATAGCCTTGGGGTACGCTCCGTCATATTGGCAAATGCGCGAATCGGCAGTGGCAATATAATTGCGCCTGGCGCTTTCCTATATAAGGGGTGTCGTGACAACAAGATTATGGCCGGAAACCCGGCGTTAAGTGTTGACACCAATATTGATCACGACAATGGTACAGTATCTGTTTATAAATAAGTCTTTACGCAAGGTTGACAAATGACAGACCCACTCCTCTCCATCATTATTCCTCACTGCAATCATAATGCAACCTTGTCAAGATTACTTGACAGTATATTGGCGCAAACATTAAAACAAATAGAAGTTATTCTTGTTGACGACTGTTCCGCGAAATCCTGTGACAGTATTGTTGAAGCATATAGAAGGAAAGGGCTAAGTATCACCTTCATCGCTCACCATGAGCGCGTTTATACCATGAAAGCACGCCTTACAGGTATAATGGCAGCAAAGGCGGAGATCATAGCCTTTGCTGATGCTGACGATTTTTTTTGGGGTACAGATGCTTTAGAGTATAATGTATTACTTTTCCTGAAAGAAAAAGCGGATATTGTGCATTTTAGAACGATTATTGTTGATGCAAATGGTGAATTTCTACAGTATACGGCTGATTCGGACCCTTTTGCTCCACGGCTTGAGGGAAAAGATATTTTCTGTAGCTACCTTAAAAAAGCTCCTTTTTGGGCAAGTTCGAGTCTCTGGAATAAGCTTTTTTCCAAAAAACTTTTACTGGAAAATTACGAAAGAGCCGCAACATCTTTGGTTAAGTGTTATATTGAAGATGCCTACTTACTTATATTGGCTATGTATAGTGCCAAGAAGTATATTGGGAGTACCGCTGTTGGGTATGCATACTATTACGAAGAGCGCATTGCCGAATCTAACGGTCGGGCAATATATTTTTATCATGCCATATACGAATTACTACCCTATCTTAGGAAAAAAAATTGCCCTGAAGATCTGATTTTGTTATGCAGGCACATTTTGGAACATCAGTTATGTTATCGTGCAGGCCAAATAAGCATTGCGGCAGTGGGTGATAAAATAACACCCCTGACAGAAGAGGCATACGCGCGATTACTGACTCATGCGGATGAAGATACACTGCTCAACGTATTACTCCTTGGCAATCGGTTAAATGCGGAAAAAATCTTAAACAGTCTCAGGGGCGTGCTCCCCAAACCTGCGTAAGGGCGTGCAAATGAATCATACATCAATTTCCGCACTTGTGCCGATTAAAGGCTCCTCGGAACGGGTTCACGGGAAAAACACACGTAATTTCTGCGGACAGCCATTGCTATGCCGAGTGTTGGCAACCTTGCAGCTCACAGCATGTATCAGCAGCATTGTTGTTAATACCGATAGCAGTACTGTTGAAAAACTCGCAAGGCAGTACGATAAGGTTGTAATACACGAGCGTCCGCAGCATTTATGCGGACATACTATTTCCATGAACAGCATTATCGCCTATGACCTGCAACTTTTAGGGGAAGGACATTATTTGCAAACTCATGTGACTAACCCGATGCTGCGGGCGGGTACTGTTGCCAACGCTATCAGCTCTTATATGTATGGGCTGGATAACTATGACTCCCTTTTTTCTGTGCTCTCCTATCAGAGCCGTTTTTATAAGACGGATTTTACTCCGCTAAATCATGACCCAGCAGTCCTGCTGAACACCCAGGATCTTGCCCCGCTATATGAAGAAAACAGTTGTCTCTATGTCTTCTCAGCCGCATCATTTTTTCAAAATGGGCATAATAGAATAGGGAAAGCACCTTATCTTTTCCCTATGTCCAGGCTAGAATCTCTGGATATCGACACAGAAGATGATTTCCGCTTGGCGGAGGTTGCCTGGCAAGCGTTTCCAGAAGGAAGTCCTATATGAAGCCGCTTATTTCCATAATTATTCCGAACCGAAATCATGGGCATGCACTGCCTATGTTGTTCGATAGTATCCTAGCACAGACCCTGCGAGAGGTGGAAGTGGTAGTGTCAGACGACTATTCTGACATCCCCTATACTGATGTGCTGGAAGCCTACAGAAGCAAGGGGCTGAATATACGCTTTATCACCGCACCTCAGCGGTTATATACCAAGAACGCGCGACTGGCTGGAATAAAAGCAAGTACGGCGGATATTATAGCCTTTGCGGATGCCGATGACCTGCTATGGGGTACCGAGGTGCTGGAAAAGCACGTAAGACAATTTATCGACAACGATTTGGATGTGCTGCAATTTCGCTCGGGGATAATCGATGCGCACGGGGATTTTACTTCTTACTTTAATTTTGGCAACCCTTTTATGCCTGCTGGCTGCAATGAAAATATCTTTACCACCTATCTGCGCACGCCATACGCAAGCGATGTCGTTTGGAACAAACTGTATTCCCGTGCGAAGTGGCTGGAAGTTCTTGACACGGCCTGGAAGACCAGGTTTTACCGATATGCGGAAGATACGTACTTGACACCCCTTTTTCTTTTCCATGCGCGCAAATACGCGGGGAGCGAGCACGTTGGCTACGGTTACCGCTTCGTCAGCAAGCGAAATCAAGACACGGCGGAGCGAACCATTTATGCCTATCTCATGCTGGAAGAAGTGTTACCCTACTATGCAAAGCAGGGCTGCTCAGAGGAAACACTGCGTCTTTTCTCGGAAAAGTACCTGAAAATATTGCGCGTTGCCGCAGGGAGGCTCTCTCTTGCAGCGTCGGAAGGTTTTGATCCACAAGGGCTCCTATTTAAAGAGGCCCTACGGCTTTTTGACAAAAAAACACTTACTAAAGCCATGATTGTTGCCACTGCACTCAACGCAGAAGTTGTAAGAGATACCATAAAATCTCTGCAATTATAAATATACAAAGGCGTATTTGTGGCTAGGGAGGATTAGCTTTTACATATGTTTTTTTTACCTGGATAATTTGATGCAAACAAACGTTGCCGGAACACTTAGAGAACAACTATTGAAGTGCCCACTTTATATATCGCGTGGGTTAAGTAAATATACAAAGAACGTCTTGCTGGTTACATCAAAAAATGCTGTAGCTGAGGCCATCTCTTATATTGGTTCAACATGCCATGACGTAAAAATTTGTGGAATTATTCTGTTTCCAGACTGCAAGAAAGCTGTCATTCCCGCTGTACATATAGAGTCCGATGCTGGAAAATTTATTATTCCTGTACTTGATTATGAAGATATTATAGACTATCCAGACGCTCGCGTGCTTGTATATCTTGAAGATCCCGCTTCACCGCAGGCCTCAAACAATCATTTTGCCGCCATTCGAACCCTTGCAGGGATTGTAGAGAGTTTCGCTATATATCCAGAAATTCCTAATACTCTCTGGTATACACATCCCCAACCTGATTTTTTTCGCAATAACTCTCGTAAGCTGGAATATTCATACGAAGCTTTTTCTGATGCAGAAAGCAAAGCGGCCATGGCCTCAATGATCAAAGGAATCATTACCGGTGATCCCGGCTTTATTAAGCTGCCAACACACCGTAACTACAGATTTCCTCTGACTTGGATACGCCAGGGCGATATCGTCATTGATGGGGGGATATCGGAACGATTGCTCGAGGTCGTTGCCTTTGCGCAGGCTGCCGCACCAAATGGTAAAGTGTACGCTTTTGAACCAGAGCCATCTTTTTTTCAACAGCTTATAAAAGAGCACAGTAATTGTGAGTTAAAAGATCTTATTTCTCTGCAAAACTTTGGCCTGTCTTCCGTGCAAGGTTCAGCCCATATCACCGCAAATGCTGGTGGCTCTCGCGTAGTTAGTCAGCAAAACGAAAATACAGCAACATGCCGCCTGATTGATGTAGACTCATTCGTGCGTGAGCATAACATTCCCCGAATTGATGTTATTAAGCTCGACATTGAAGGATCAGAAGCAGAGTGCCTGCATGGAGCGCAACAAACCCTGCGGAAATGGAAGCCAAGACTCATGATTTCCACGTATCACAATTCTTACCAGGATCTTCTTCATCTCCCTGGAATAATAAAACAATATGTTCCAGAATATAAATTATATCTATTGAATCATTTCCCCAACTTTAGTGAAACTGTTATTTATGCAATTGTGGAGCCATAGAATATCCCATGCCACCAATAATTACTATTGTTATTGCCAATTATAACCATAAGCACCTTTTGCCGCGTCTGCTTGACAGTATTCTTGCGCAAGACGTGCATTCTATGGAAGTTATCGTTGTTGATGATGCCTCTGATGAACATTGCATGGATATTATTATTGAATATTTGGATAAAGGGTTGAATATTCGATGTATTGAACATACGACCAGGCAATACACAAAAAATGCTCGCCTTACTGGCATTAAAGAGGCACGGGGGGGCATTATCGCTTTTGCGGACGCTGACGATATTCTGTGGGGAACACAGGAGTTGGCGAAAAATATAGAAGTGATGCTGCACGAGCAAGCCGATGTTGTTCATTTTCCCATTGCCATGTTGGGCGAAGATCACAGTTTTCGGGGAGAATGGATATGGGCGCACCCCTACAACGATCGCCTCCTAGCTCCCGATATTTTTTCTACCTACGTACATGCCGACATGCGGGCGCATGTCGTTTACAACAAACTGTATTCGCGAGATCTGTGGCTCAAAATACTTGAGGGTGCACAAGCAAGTGGAGTACGCCACTGGCGGGAAGATTTACTGCTGGTTTCGCATTATCTGCTACATGCTACCCGTTACGCAGGCACTGAACATATGGCTTATGGGCACCACTGGTGCAACAATGCATCGCGTGAAAAAGCCGAAACCGTGGAAGCCATGGGGTTGATGCTCAGGGAATTTCTCCCCTATGCCAGGACAAAGGGTGTACCGGATGAACTGATAGAGCGAATGAAGACAAGTTTTTTAGCGCGACTCTACAGCAACCTCCGCACAATGGCCACAGACGCTTTGCCAGAATCTCCAGATGAGGATCTGGCTGCTTTGCTGGCTGCATCTACGAAAAATGTAAGCCTAGATTCTTTGGCAAAAACAATGTTGGTGGCGTATCAGCAAGCACTACATTTTTTTGATAGACAAAAGTACTTGCGTTTGCAACATGAAGAAACAATACGGCTTCTGAAAGAAGAGAATCTTCTGCTCCGTCATGAGCTTGAAAAAATAACGTTGTCAGAGTCACACATTTCTGTTTGCCCATCGGCAAAAGCTGAAGGCAGCAGGTCTGCCAAAACTGAGAAACAGGGCACCTTTGAAGAGCCCGGCCCTTGGCCTATTGATGGGAATGATCTGTTGCCTTTGAAAAACTTGTACGCCAACAGGCGCTGTTTTATTATAGGGAACGGGCCGTCTCTTAATTTGCATGACCTTAGTCTGCTACAGGATGATATAACCATCGCATGTAATGGAATATTTTATAAAACAGAAGAAACAGGGTTTATCCCCACGTTCTATACTGTGGAAGACCCAGAATTTGTTAAAGCGAATGTTGCGGCTATTAACGCTTATACCGTCGCCACTCGCGTCATTCCAACCAAATATTGGGACAGCATTAGCAATAGGAGCAACTCCTATTGGTTTCGCTTGAATTTAGGTTTTTACAGTCAAAGTTCACCTCTGTATCATCAACCTCATTTTTCCACATGCTTTGCGGAAAGATCATATAGCGGGCACACAATATCCTATACTAATATGCAACTGGCCTATTGGCTGGGGTGCCGTGAAGTGTACTTGATTGGAATGGATCACCGCTATGTTATCCCCTCTGGAGCGCATATTACTGGGAACCAAATATGCTCGGAGCAGGACGATCCAAATCACTTTCATCCTGAGTACTTTAAAAATAAAATATGGCATGATCCGCAGCTTTATCATGTTGAGCGTAATTTTAAACTTGCACGAGAAACATTTGAAGCGGCAGGAAGAAAAATACATAATGCCTCCATTGGTGGAGATCTCACCATATTTGAACGAACAGACTACAATTCTTTATTTTAAGGCCAAACTCGATACCATGAAAAACACCTTGCATGAAATGCGCAATACCTGGGACTCCCTTGCAGCCAAAAGTCAATATAATTACATAAGCCATTTACAAGCTGGGGCAAGCTGGAATCTTGAAGAATTTCATAATGTGGGAGTGCGCTTTGTTGAGCAGATGCTGCGGCGATATTCTCTGTATGGCAGCTATAAGAGTGCGGATTCTGCCGTTTTAGAAATTGGGTGTGGTATTGGAAGATTCTTGAAAATTCTTGCCTGCCATTTTAAGAAAGCCATTGGGGTTGACATCTCTGCCGCCATGCTTGAAAATGCACAAAGTTACTGTTGCTGCATGCCCAACGTCAGCTATGTATTAACAAATGGAAATTCGTTGCACGACGTTACAGATAGCACCGTTGAATTTGTTGTTTCTGCGGGTGTATTTCAGCATATTATAGATCAGGGTGTCGTTATTGCATACATCAAAGAAGCCTTAAGGGTATTAAAGCCAGGGGGGCTTTTTTTGTTCCAGTTTGAAGGAACACGAGTACACGCAGTAGGAGAGGGCCAACATGGTGCGCGAATTGATGCGGCACTGTTGAACGAAGCATTACAATCCTGCCCGTTCACTATTCGCGAAATTTCCTGCGACTTGCGCGATCCCGTGCGTAATATGGTTATCGTTCTTGAAAAGCTCGAAAATGACGCGCTGGCTCAAAAAGATTTTGCATCGTTCCCTATGACGCCATCGCCCTGGATACTGGGTGTTTATGATTCCGTGCATACAAAAACAAACATGCACGAGCGCCTGCAAAAGCCGCCCGTGCCTTTGACCTTTTATTCGCAGCACACAAAACCGTTATGAACATACAAATTCAAACTACATCTGTCTGCACGGGCAGCTGCATAATGTGCCCATACCCGGAAAGTTGGCACAAAAAAAATCCTGGGCGCATGACAGATCAGGTTTTCCGACGCATTCTGGGAGAGCTCAAGCCGCTGCCTATCAGAAAAATTTGCCCGTATCTGGAAAATGAGCCGCTGGCCGATCCTCAAATATTTGAGCGCATCGTAATGATTCGCGAAGCATTTCCAGCGGTGCTTATTGAAGTTTCCACCAATGCTCTGGCTTTGGATAAAGCCGCAGCGCGTAAGCTCATTGCTGCCTTGCAGGGGGGGCCGCATGACATCTGGCTTAGTTTTCACGGCATTGACAAGCGCAGTTTTGAAGGAATCATGGGCATCCCCTTTGAGCAATGCTTGAGTAATATTATTCACTTGCTGAAAGAAGCAGAGTCTCACCCCCTGACCATACGCATTCATGGGGCGGGCGAAGGAAGAGTGCCTGAGCTTAAGCACGATTTTTCTTTCTCCAAGGAAGAATATCTGTGCTTTTGGAATGAAATTTTTCAACAAAACGGCATCACAAAAAAACACAGCATTCACTTTTTTACCTACCACGACAGAGCACGCAGCATCCACCGCAATGATATTCACACGGTGGAAAATGTGCGGCCCGACCTGACGGGATTTTCCTGTGTACGTGTTACGGATTGGCTACATTTTCTTTACACGGGTGAACTCATACTTTGCTGTATGGACTACCAGCGGGAAACTGTTTTTGGCGATATCACTAAGGCAGGCCTGCACGAAATATTGAAGGGCAGCGAATTTTTGAGCTTGGCTGATAAAATCACCGGAGAGTGCGCCTCAGATGAAAACTTTATTTGCAAACGATGCATCAGTCCAGGTGGGTGAAGCAAAGGGGAAAATATACCCTTGTGAAGAGTTTTGGCTATTGCTACGCCGATGAAACAGTACAAAAAGACAAGGTTATGCAAAAATGAGTGGACAAGAAGAATCGCGCCCAGGATTTAAAGAAGCGTATGACCATGCTGCAAGCACAATCAAAATAATCCAAAGCAACGTTCAGACGCGCGATGAGGCAAAGCTGTTCTGGTTTGAAGAGTTTACAGCAAAGTTTATTCAATATATATCTCAGGCATCTGTATTTGTTGATGTAGGAACTGAGTATGGGCTCTATATGTTCCTCGCAAGCAGAGAAATGACCAAAACAGCTAGAATTCACGCATTTGAGCCAGATCCACCAAGATTTGCAGCACTGCAAGCCGCAGTTACATCTGATCCTGATTTACGTGAACGGATATTTTATAGTAATTGCGCAGTTGCGGGACATGAAGGAGAAGTAACTTTCTGGAAATCTTTATATTCTCGTTCAGGCTCCATTGATGCGGCTTTTCTTTCTTCCTCTTTCCAGGAGGAAATTTCGTCGTTTGTAGTGCCTTGCACAACGCTTGCCGCTCATTTTGCTGATGAAGAAATTGATATTCTCAAAATGGATATAGAAGGTGCAGAGGTCTTTGCTGTGCCAGGAATGAAAGAGATTTTAGCGAAACAAAGGACACGCATATTTCTTGAGGTTCATCCTCCTCAAATTGAGGCGCTTTTGCCGGGGGGCATGAAAGTACTATCTGATTTATTCTCGGAATATGGTTATGTAGCCTACCGTTGCAAAGGATTAAGCGTTCAAGAAACCAATTTTTGTGGAGGCAGGTTATACCTTGTGCCTGCGGCTATGACGCCGTAACCGAGGAGGGTATCTTCACCTACCAGAGCAGTTCACCTATTTCATAGTTAAACTACTCTAATGTTATAATTCTGATTCTAAATCAAGTTTGTTTTGAAATTTGATCTAGACTCAAAATGACTTTTCTCTATTTAATGATGAGCAAAGTGTAATGAATAGTGATTTGGATCGCAACGCTATGCTGGCTTCACTGCACAGTCCTATTTCTGGTGTCACTCTGGGAGATATGGATAATGCATTTTTGTTAGGCAAAGAAGCATGTCCTGCTTGCGAGAGCCCCTATGTTGTTCCTGTCAGGTATGTTTTTACTGATAGCCTCGCGTCACGTTTATTGCTTCGTTGCTGTATCGACTGTCGTTCTTTTTGGATTGTACCAGCTCCAGCTCACTCCGAGAAGCCCTCACCCTCAAATTGGCTGCCACATCATAAAAATGTAGAGGAAAGAAATATCGGCTACGCACAGGATCTTTTTACCAAGATAGCAGCCTATAAGAATTTTTCTTCTGTGCTTGAGATTGGTTGTGGAACGGGTACGGCCCTCAAAGTAGCTGCGAATCTGGGAAAAAAAGTCTGTGGGTACGACACCGATCCTGTCTCCATTGCGCATGGCTGCGAAGCGTATGCCATTGCACTGCAGGCCTTGGAGTGGAACAGCTCTATAGTGCTGGATAAATATGATCTGGTTCTAAGCAATACATGTTCTTGAGCACCTTGCAACTCCTCTATTGATGGTGCACGAGCTTGCAACATATTGCTCTAATCAGTCGTTGCTCTTTGTTTCTCTTCCCATCGCATCCGCGTCTTCTTGGAAGCACCTGCTCTACGCTGACCCGCAAGATGTAACTAATATTTACAGGTATTTCCCAGGGCACAGAGTATTATTTTCTATTGAGGGACTGACCAAAGCCTTTTGTAAATACACAGATTCAACACAGTATATCGCTGCGCAGGGGTGGCATGGCATTCTTTTTGATTTCAAAAGTCTGCGATTCCCCGCCAACGCGCCTTAATTTTAGAAGAATAAACTTATCTACTCTACAAAATAACATATGGAGCGCGCTACTCATGGTTTTGCTCGCAAGTGAGCAAAGTAATGCACTTTTATTTTAAGGCAGCTTCTGTTTGGAATTATTTAGTACAAATTACAACGTTGCTTGCTATGTAATTTTACTATGTAATTAGCCGTATATTTCATGAGAGACTGGGGGAGGGAACCCCAAGGGATGATCCCCTTGAGTTTCCCTCCATAGGGCCTGTGTCCTCGACCCCAGACCCCCTCCCCCCTGATCCGCAATTTGTATGGCGAAGTGTAAGGTTGAAATTGTGTTAATTGCTAATAATACAGGTAAAATCTCAAGAACTTGTTCGTACTTGTGAAATATGTGGGTTATGACGTCATTTGACCGTGGAGACTCATGCTATTCCACTAAACAGCCTCTCTCTTCCTGTCTACCAGCCCACTGAAAAAGTCTTTGAAATAAAAGATCATTCTTTAAGGAAGCCACATGCACTATACATACCCCCACAAATGCCCATCTCTGAAAGCGCACCTTACCGTGTGCCAATCGTCTGTCTCTTTTGGCCTTGACGCCGGCACTCAACGAGTTTTACTCGTTGTCGGCCTGCCCGAACTGGATACGGCCCTGTCATACATTTCGCAGCAAGCTCCTCACGCAACATTGGCGGGCATTGTAATCTTTCCCCAATGCATAAACCCGGAGAGTGCTGCCGCTTTGGCAGACAGCATTCATCGGCCTCCAGCCCCTATCATACCTCTTTCCGCCATTGCAGAATCTCCTGAAGCAGATATATTAGTCTATTTTATGCAGCGGGAAAAAGAATTTCAGCAACCCTTGTTTGGCTCTCTTCTGTTCCACGTCTTGCAACACAGAAAAGATATTTTCATGTATCCTGAACGGCGAAGCGATGCATCTTGCACGCGCCAGGATGCAGATTTTTTTTCAAAACATGCTGCGGCATTGGAGTGGGTGTATTCCAATCTTTACGACCAGGAAAGCAAAGCCTCTTTTGCAGGTACAATCAAAGCGATGATTACCGGAAATATCGGCTACATCCAGCTTGCCCCGTTCAGGCATTACCGGCACCCTGCCACTTGGCCCCAACCAGGCGATATTGTGATAGATGGCGGAATAGCTTCCAGGCTATACGAAGTGGCACATTTTGCCGATGCCGTCGGCCCTTTCGGTAAAGTTTATGGCTTTGAGCCTAATCAAGAGAATTTTGTTATGGCAGCCGCGGAGCTTACTAAATCACCCTGGTCGGATGTTGTGGAGCTCATACCCCAAGGACTTTTTTCCAAACAACAGAGCATGCCCCTTTTTCTCAAGCAAGGAAGTTCTTGCCTCCGTGAGTTCTCCACAGCAGATACTGCGCCATGCCAAGTCACGGACTTGGACAGTTTTGTTGAAGAACGGGATTTATCCCGTGTGGATGTGTTGAAATTGGACATTGAAGGAGCGGAAGTTTCATGTCTGTGCGGAGCCACGCGCACGCTGCGAAGATGGAAGCCGCGACTCATGATTTCCGGATACCACAACAGCAATAAAGACCTCGTGGCTGTGCCTGAAAAAATTCTGCAAATCGAACCATCCTACAAACTGGGTTTTGCGACCAGCTATCCGTTTATGGCTGAAATGGTCTTTTATGCTTGGTGAAAAAGCTGATATGTATGACTTTCAGTCTAAATTGCAACATAAAAATATATCGTCAAGGCTTTGGAAAATCGACAACGTAGCCTAGTGCCATATAACACTTAACCTTGCGTTTTTATTTGCAGAAAACAAAAAATTCCGGGTGCAGGTGTGGCGCGCTTTGCTGTAGAGTGACCCACGAAACACTATACGATTGCTGAATGGCACCTTACGCAGCCCTCTTTACAGTCCCTGTCGGGTTTGGGCAGAGCCCGAAATGATTCTTATTTGGCTTCAACAAACTGCAATTTTCAGTGATTCATTGCTCTAGGTAATATGCTGCGCCCGTCCAAAAACCCTTCACTACGCATTGTCAACGGGGGTACCGCCTGCCCAGATCGTCCTTACCCGCCTGAGAAGGGGGCGCTGCCCAGGATTGAACTGGTAAAGATGCTTGAGAAAATTTAAAAAAAAACATATGATTAAAAACCACGCAGCGTTACGAATAAACGCAAAAACAATCGGTATTTTGCAACCAAGTTACATCCCATGGATTGGATATTTTGAGCAGATTGCCCGTGCTGATGTTTTCGTTTTCTATGATGACGTGCCATTTGATAAGCATGGGTGGCGTAATAGAAACAGAATAAAAACAGATCAGGGAGTCCGCTGGTTGACTGTTCCCGTGCATGCATCAATGGCTTGTGCAGAACAGAGGCTCAACAGCATTTCTATTTGCGCGGATGCCGCAAAATGGAAAAAAAAACATAGGGCTACATTAGAGCAGAGCTACAAAAAAAGCCTTTGGTTCTCCCAGTATGCACCGGACTTTTTTGCCATTTTGGATCAGCCCTGGAGCTTTTTAAGCGATTTAACTATCGCAATTTTGGAATGGATGTGTCAATCCTTTGATATCCGCACCCCTCTTGTTCGCTCTTCGCAACTGGGGGTTCACGGCGGAAAGAACGAGCGGCTGATCAATATTGTCACCGCCCTTGGAGGAACATGTTTTTACGAAGGAGCGGCAGGCAAGAACTATATCGACCGTAAGTTGTTTGCGGCACACGGGATTGACCTTATGTTTCAAGCGTACCTGCCACGCGAATATCCCCAGTTGCACGGCACCTTTGCTCCTTACCTTTCGGCGCTGGATCTGCTATTCAATTGCGGCCCGCAGGCAAAAGACTTCATTGCGGGGGAGTTGTCTGGTATATAATTTGCACAATTAAATATCATGGGAATATGCTATGCGCCACCAAAAAAATATACTTGTGACAGGAGGAGCCGGATTCATAGGCTCCAATTTTGTCCATTATATGTATGAACACTATCCTCAGTATAAAATCCTCATTCTTGACGCCCTGACCTATGCGGGTAATGTCGCAAACTTGCCTGAGGCTTATAACGCCCTGCGAGATCACCCTCAGCTGGAGTTCTGGTATGGGAATATCCTCAACGCCCAATTGGTGAACGATCTGACGGCACGGGCGGATATGGTTGTCCATTTCGCCGCTGAAAGCCATGTGACCCGCTCCATTTATGACAGCAGCGAATTTTTCCGTACGGATGTGCTGGGCACCCAGGTATTGGCCAACGCGGTACTAAGTAACAGGAATCGCATTCGCCGGTTCATTCATATCTCCACCTCGGAAGTGTACGGCTCCGCTCAGTACCCGGCCATGGACGAACAGCATCCCCTCATGCCGATGAGCCCCTACGCCGCTGCAAAATGCGGCGCAGACAGGCTTGTGTTCGCGTATTGGCAGACCTACCACATTCCCGCCGTTATCGTCCGCCCTTTCAATAATTACGGGCCGCGCCAACATTTGGAAAAACTTGTTCCCCGCTTCATTACCAATGCCGTACTCGGCATTCCCATGCGCATACACGGAAACGGCCGGAGCGCGCGCGATTTTGTGCATGTGCAGGACACTTGCCGGGCCCTGGATTTGATTCTTCATGCCCCGCAGGACGCTGTGATTGGTGAAACGTTTAACATCGGCAGCGGGCAGGAGCGGGACATTCTTTCCATTGCCGAGGACATTTGTACCCGTCTTTGCCCGGACAAGACCAATGCCCGGACCTTCGTGGGCGATCGACCGGGTCAGGTCATCCGCCATACCTGCAACTGGGAAAAAATTCACCGCGCCCTGGGCTGGGAACCTCAAATATCCTGGGAAGAAGGGCTGCCTGCCACCATTGACTGGTATACAACCCACCAAGAGTGGTGGCAGGCCCAATGCTGGATGCACGAGATTCCCATCATTACTTCAGAGGGAAACAAGGAGCTTCACTAATGCATGTCCCCTTTTATCGGCATCAGCTTGGCCCTGAGTGCGCCTCCCGCATTGCGCAAGTGCTGGCTGGCCCCATTTTGACCACCGGCAACTATGTGCAGGAGGCTGAAGCCACTTTTGCAACTTTTCTGGGATTGCAACATGCTGTGGCTCTGGATTCCTGCACAGCCGCCCTGCATCTTGCCCTGCTTGCCGCCGGAATCGGACCTGGGGATGAGGTTATCACGACCCCGCTGACCTTCGTTGCCACGGCCAATGCCATATTCATGGCGGGCGGGCGACCGGTATTTGTGGATGTGGAGCCGGACACAGGCAATCTGGACGCCTCGCTGGTAGAAGCCGCAGTGACGTCGCACACCAAAGCCATTCTGCCCGTGCACCTTTACGGAGCGATGTGTGATATGCGCATGCTGCGAGATCTGGCGGATCGGTATGACCTTGCCCTTATCGAAGACGCCGCGCACTGTCTTGAGGGTTCCCGTGATGGCTACAGTCCTGGCGAACTTGGCGACAGCGCCTGTTTTTCCTTTTATGCGACAAAGAACGTCACCTGCGGCGAGGGGGGCATGCTGGCCAGTAACAACGCGGAACTGGTCGCCCGGGTGCGCAGACTCTCCTGCCACGGCATAGATCGCAATGCCTATGATCGGTACGGCAAGGCCTACCAACATTGGGACATGCTTGAATTAGGCTGGAAGTACAATCTAGACAACCTGCGGGCATCTCTTTTGCTCCCGCAGATACCGCAGATCAAAGAAAAACGGGAGCGGAGAGAAGTCCTCTGCAAACGGTATGAAGAGGTACTTGCTCGCCTGAGCCTTGCCGCGCCGGTAGTTCCGCCAAACAGCGTCAGCGCCCGGCACTTGCAGACCGTATGGGTTGATGCTACCCAACGTGATGCCGTCCTGTCGGCTTTGCAGCAGCGGGGTATCGGCGTTGCAGTCAACTATCGCGCACTACCGGAATTGAACTTTTTCCGGGCACAGGGATTCAGGGAAGACGATACCCCTGTGGCCGCATCTATCGGCAAGCGCACGCTCTCGCTCCCGCTGTACCCCGGCTTGCGCGATGAAGAGCAGAACGCCGTAATTGCCGCCCTTAGAGAAGTCGTAAAGAGTTTTTGACTTTTGCCCCGAGGTTTGACCGTCATCCTGTAACAGATATGCATGCTTTACACATGCAGAGAGATAGCATGAATAATACTCCTATTTGTCATACCTGGGAAAAGTATGGAATGCGCCCTGGGGCCGAAATATTTCCCCTTATGGTTATTGTGGCCTTTAGCTATGTATGCAACGCCCGCTGCCCCAATTGCGCGTTTACCGCTGGGGATGTCAGGAAGCATTTTGCCGATGTGCCGTTTATGCCGACGGAACTGTTCAAAAAACTGGCGGATGAAACCGGCAAGCATAACAGCTTTTTGCGCATCACCGGAGGGGGCGAGCCACTGCTCCACCCCCAGGCCATGGAGCTGTTCGAGTACGCCAAAAGCCAGGGCTGCAAGCTGGGCGTCATCAGCAACGGTTCGTGCTATGACCGGACCAAGCTGGAGCGTTTGATCCTTGCGGGAGTCGACACCCTTGAATTCAGTGTGGATGCGGGCAACCCCATAGACTATGCCTATGCCCGGGCCGGCCTGGATTGGCGCAAGCTGAACGAGAATGTACAAATGGCGATGGAACTGCGGGAAAAACACAAAAGCGGCACGCGGATTATTTGCAGCATTATTAACCAGGCCAATGTCGATGTGGAGCAGGCGAAGCAATATTGGGAGCCGTATGCCGATGTTGTGCAGGTGCGTAAATTTTTGACGTGGCGAGTGAATGACCCAGGGCAGTCCGCAGACCCTACGCCCTATCTGCCGCCGGAAGAAAATATTCCGTGCCCGCTGCTGTTTGAGCGAACCATGGTTACTCCTCGGGGCGAAGTGAATTTTTGCGGTGTTGACCGATATAATACGTACTCGGCAGGCTCCTTAACAGAGCATACGCTTCAAGAAATTTGGTCAGGGAAAGTGTATCAGCACGCTCGCGAGCTCCACCTCAAGGGGATGGCGCACGATGTTCCGCCCTGCAACAATTGTCCAGATCGCGCATACCGTTCCTGGAACTATAATTTTTGGAAGATCATTCAAGATAGTGATGGTAGCCAAGGGAAATGTGATGACGTCATTTAGTTCACTTCGGACAAGAGTATTTGAAGATTGCAAAGAATTTCCTCATAGTATTAGCATCGATTCTACCAGTGCTTGCAACCTTCGTTGCTCAATGTGCGACCATGTACATATTAAGGAATATAGAAAAATTGAAACCATGCCTTTTGCGCTCTATACACGGCTCATTGATGAAATTGCCACAGAGCGTCCACAGTCGCGTGTCTGGCTTGTTTTTTTCGGTGAACCTTTTCTGTGCCAGGACATGCCGCAGCGTATCGCCTATGCAAAAAAACAGGGGTTACAAGATGTTGTACTAAATTCCAACGGTACCTTGATTACAGAGCAAAAGGCCCGCGCCTATATTGAAGCCGGCCTTGACGCCCTGTATGTCGGGGTGGATGCGCTTACACAGGAAACATACGCAAAAATGCGTATCGGCGGTAATCTCGCATCCGTGATCAGCAACGTCCAGCTTTACGCCGAACTACTGCAAAAGGCAGGCAAGCCGGAACAAAAAATTTTTGTGCAATTTATCACTACAGAACATAATGCTCATGAGGTCACAGACTTTAAAGCCTTCTGGGCCGCGCACAACATTGCGGTCAAAGTCCGCCCGAAAGTGAGTTGGGGCGGATTGGTAGATGCGGGCAATCTCAATGCCTCTCTACAGGCGCACCGTCTGCCCTGTTACTGGATGCTGCACACAATGGTGGTGGGCAGCGATGGCTCTGTACACCTCTGTGCTGTCGATGTGCATGGGCGCGTTCTCTGTGGCTCCGTACTCAGCCACAGCATGAAAGAACTATGGCAGAACGGGCCGCTGGCCTCTTACCGACACATGCATCTTGGTGGCGACTATGAAAAACTTCCGGATATATGCCGCCAGTGCATGGATTGGCAGTCTGCCTACGCGGACTTCCATCTACCTAACAAAGAGAAGGCCTGATGAACCTGTTGCTCATTGGCGATAATTTTTTTTCCGCGTCTATGGTACAGCGCTTACGACAACTCGGCCTCTCCGCCAAGAACCAGATCGTTTGTACATATCGCTCCAAGAATCAGTATACCCACCTTGACGCACACGAAGAACAGATCCCCTTTATTCCGCTTGCGGAAGCGCCGCATAGCCAACTTCCCAGGCCTGCCACTGACTATAAAAAGATTATTCTGTTTAATCTGTATCCTAATCTGGCACCTTGGGTGGCAGCTATTCCCAAGGGGCCAGAAGTTATCTGGGGTATTTTTGAACCCGCATATATGAGCATGGCTTCTCGATTCAATAATCTTCTCGGCCCACGAACGAGTTCATGGGCCGAGCGGCGGAACTGTGTTCCGCTTGCTCCGAAATCCATTCCGGACATACAGCGCAGAGCCATAGCGCGGGTTGATGCGTTTACTCTTTCAGATGCGCACAGCATAAATGATATCCGCACAGATTTTGGAATTGAAACTCCCAAAACATATGATTTTTCATTCCCATTTTCTGTACAGTCTGCCACGGAACAAGACAACTCTTTTCCACAGCACCTATCCTTTATATGCGATAAAAGTGTCCGTATTATTTTGTTGGGAAATTCATCAGTTATATATAATAATTATATTGATATCATCGACATGCTCAAAAACATGAAATTTCCTTCAGATGTTATTTTTGTAGCGCAATTGGCATATGGTGCGGACACCATGACTTGTCCAATTACGCAATATGGAAAAGAACACCTTGGGGAAACGTTTATTCCCATGCAGGAAGCACTCTCAGAGCCACTGCATAATACACTACTGCGCAATTCAACAGCAGCAATAATGGCTGGATATTATCATCTCGGGGGGCTGACCATTAAAAAGCTTCTGTACTATGGAAAAAAAGTTTTTCTTTCCTCCCAAAACCCCATGTTCGGCAGCTACAAAGAGAGCTTGGACAGCATAGGAAATTTTGAAGAACTCACACCCGCCGCCCTTTTAACTCCACTCACCGAAGAAGAAAAAGCCCGTCAGCAGCTATTTATTACAACGGCATACGGGCAGAAAAAAAATGACGAACACCTGTTTCGACTTTTTTCATAAATCGAGATCAAAGGTTTTGGCAGAGGAAAACCCTCTTGCAAACCACAGGGAGGTTTACAGTCAGAGCTATTCGCGAAATTGCCGCGCGAGGAAAGACAGTATAACCATATCAACAGGATATCCATGTACCTGGTGGTGTTCGCGCAGCAATCCCTCCTGAATAAAGCCTGACCGCAGAAAAAGGCGCATGGAAATGTGGTTATCCACACGAACGAGTGCTTCTACCCGGTTCAAAGAGCAGGTGCGGAAAGCATAGTGCAGCATGCTCTTCGTCACGGCGCTTCCAAGACCGTGCGCTTGGGCCTCCGGAGCCAGTACGATCCAAAATTCTGCCCGTTTATGCTCCCACGAGAGAGAATACAGGCCGGTATTGCCCACATGACGCTGCGATTTGGCTTCTTCAATGGCAAAAACAATGCACGAAGAGTCTTCGTTCAGTTTTTGAAACCAACGGCCTTGATCGTCTGCGGAAACATAGGAAGAGCGGCACATACAGTGCTGCAACACTGAATCATTAGCCCACATTCGTGTTTGCGCAAGATGCTTTTCCGCGATTGGCCGAAGTTGGAAGAGCCTTCCTTGCCTGTCATAAACTAGAATAAAAACACCCGACGTGGAGTTGTTTTCCATAACATTCCAAGAGTAGCGCCGATTTATCGGCGATAAGTATGCGAGTACCACAGTAAGTTACAAGGACTATATATGATTTCAAAAATACTCTTCCTCGTTGGAACATGCAAGCAAGGGCCTGATATAGCAAGTGCATATTGTGTGAACCGGGCAAACCTCAAGCAGCATGGAGTTTTGTATCCTGACGATCTTTCTACAAATGTTCTGGCGCCTGGAATAGCAAACCATGGGCAACTATTTTCCTTAGCACAAGCCCCCGATGCGCCGCTTTCACTCGATATACTGCTGAGAAAAATCGAAATCAAGACGGAAGATTCTCACTTTCCCCAAAGAACTCTTGTCTTTTCTGCCTTTTTGGCCTTTCAAACCCCTGATGTATTGACCGTTCTCCATGCGGCGGTTAACCGCGTATTCCCGAACGTTGAGTGTGCCGCATTTTTCACCCTCTCTCGCCAGGATAGAGAAATAGAGGCTCAGTACGGCACATATAGATTACTGCACAATAAGGCATTGCATACGAATCTTGTTTCTTTTTGCCTTGCAAGGCTGGAGGGGTATAGCAAGTATATTGATCAATTGCACACCATTTTTGGGCAGAAGAATGTGCATTGTTATATTGACGACACTTTGCTGGACAGTACTTTAGCAGCACAAAAAGAATCATTCCGGGCAGCGGGGCTTTTACCAGCAGAAATAGAGAGCGACTATTTCCGTTTTACCCCTTCTTTGCTCAATGTTATAATGCCCCGCAGTTTCTGGGATTTCGTATATGGATGCAGCGCGGTGCGCCATTCTCCCCTGTCTACCAGCGGCCTGACGCCCTGGGCAGAACCCGCCATCCGTTTTGCGCAGGATTACCCGAATCTGATGGCAAATGCATGTTCTCTAGATTACAGCACCCGGCGCTCGATTGTAACCCATTATTCTGCATCCAATGCAAGCCTCGCCAAGCAATTCGGCATGGAACGCCTCTTCCCTGATCCTGATCCTGACTGGGAGCCTTTCACCGGCCTTACCGAAGAAGTCGCTTTTCGCATTGCCGAGCGATTGGATCGTGATTTTGCAGAAGCGCAGCTTGCGGAGTTCGAGGCCGCTCCCGTTCAGTATTACACCCGCGAGCAGCGCATCGTGCATCAGGCGTTACGCGACGCCATTGCCCCCCATCCTGTGGGCATTATACGTATGCCCCGCCCTGTCCCCAAGCTTTCCGTCCTTACCCTTACCTATAATCATGAAAAATTTATTGAAGATAATATGCGCAGCGTGCTTGAGCAAGACGTTGATTTTCCCATTCAGCATATCATCGCCGATGATGGCTCTAGCGATGATACTCAAGACATTATTCTGGACTATGCATCCAAGTACTCACACATCGTGCCGGTTTTCCAAAAAAATCGTTCTTACGGACCCCGCAATGTCCGCGCTCTATTTGATCTGGCCCGTAGCCCCTATGTAGCTATTTGCGAAGGAGACGACTATTTTTGCAACTCTGGCAAGCTGCGCAAGCAACTGGAATTTTTGGAGGCGAATCCACATTTTTCCGTCTGTTTTCACCCGGTAAAGGTGTTGTGGGACGACAACAGCCACCCGGAATCTGTATTCCCGCCGCCTGAGCGGCTACCTCGCAAAACGAATGCATTTTTACCGATAGATTTATTACGTACCAATTTTATTCCTACCCCTTCGGTAATGTATCGCTGGCGATTCACAAAGGGAGTGCCGGATTGGTTCAATGCAAATTGTTTACCTGGTGACTGGTATTGGCACTTGCTCCATGCCGAACAAGGGAAGGTGGGTATGCTTCCCGATGTAATGTCTGTATACCGTCGTCATGCTAATGCAATATGGGTAGCTGCGGAAACAGATATCATTGAGCAAAAGGCTCGATTCGGCATTAAAGAATTGCGTACTTACGTAACTGTTGATGAACATTTTGAAGGGAGATACAGACAAATACTGTATCCATTGATTATCAACGAATTTATAACATTGCTTGACATATCCAGAAAACATGAAAAAAAAGAATATCTTGAACAGGCCGTGAAAGAATTTCCAACATGGGGGGGGCGATTCATGATGTACCTGGAGCAAGCATCTGTAAAAAAATAATAACAACGCACTCTGGATTTTGAACTCTTGCTTTTAATCTCCAAGAGAACAAAATATGAACAAGCAGCCACGTACTTTGCCACTTGGTTTCTCATGGGAACCGACACCTATCTTCTTGCCACGTGAGGACAAGCTGGGAGAGGCTCTTTTCATATTTCAAAAAAATATGGAATATCTAACACCACAGGAGCACTAACTTTTCAATGGGATAGTTGGAGGGGGGGCAATGTCACGCTTGCCCTGAATGCTGAACGTTATCGCCGGAGGCCACTGTGCAATGGCCTCGGGTGGAGAATTTTGCGCGGTGAAAATGCTTCGGCAGGAAGCAGGCACGCCATAAGTGTTTGCAAAAAAATATCTGGAAAAAGCGCGTAAGCTCTTTCCAGATATTTTGTGAGCGTTGCACACTACAACGAACACTATTTCGCTGGCCCTTAAAAACAAAATAGCAAGAGAAGGCATAATTTTTATCGAATGATTTCAAAGCAGAAGCTGCTTTGAAATAAAGGCACGCTACGCTGTCCGCTTGCGAGCACCTGCTGCGCAGTTGCCAGAGGCCATTGTGCAATAGCCTC
>JAVBJS010000121.1:0-3819 GCA_031546885.1 Desulfovibrio sp. | reverse complement strand
TGCCTTTATTTCAAAGCAGCTTCTGCTTTGAAATCATTCGATAAAAATTATGTCTTCTCTTGGCATTTTGTTTTTAATGACCTTTGAAAGACTTTTCAAGGGTCGACTAAATAGAGTTCGTTGTATTGTGCAACGGTCTCTGTTGCTGAAATAAAAAATCGCGTACAAATTGTACCACAGCAGAAGGTATTTTAAACTTGAATCATGTAATTCATGAGGAAAACTTATGAAAATAAGACAATTATTGTCATGCCTGGTCGTATGTCTGCTTTTATGTGGAGGTGGTGCAATAATCGCCAGCGCTGAGGGACAGGAGAAGTCCACTCCCTCCTTTGCCAGTGCTTCAACAGGTCAGGATGTTTATCAGTCCAGCGCCTATGCCCCCATGCTCAAGAAACTTGCCGAGCTGGAAGCCTCATCAGGCGGGCGGTTGGGTGTAACACTACTGGATACTGCCGGGAATATGCTTGTTGCTTATCGTTCGACGGAGATCTTTCCCATGTGCAGTACCTTTAAGGTAGTGCTGGTAGCGGCTGTTCTCAAGCAGAGTGAAAGCGCGCCTGATCTTTTGGAGCAGCGCATCACCTTTGCAAAGGGTGACCTTATGTCCTGGTCGCCCATTACAAAAGAGCATACTTCAGAGGGCATGAGTGTGGCAGCACTCTGTGCCGCAGCCATCACCCATAGCGATAATACCGCCGCGAATCTTTTACTGAAGCTGGTTGGCGGGCCACAAGGCCTGACAGCCTTTGCCCGCTCAATGGGAGATGTCAACTTTCGGGTAGACCGCTACGAGCCTGAGCTTAATGAAGCCCTGCCGGGTGATGAGCGTGATACAACCACACCCGAGGCCATGGCCCGGAGCCTTCGCGCCCTGACCCTTGAAGGTGAGTTGGCTCCTTCGCAACGGGAGATGTTGCTCAATTGGCTCGAGGGAAACACCACCGGTGGCGATGGAATTCGAGCGGGTATACCCAAAGACTGGTTGTCTGCTGATAAAACAGGAAGCGGCAGCTACGGCACGACCAATCATATTGCAATACTCTGGCCTCCGCACTGTGAGCCGATCATTCTTTGCATCTACTTTACGCAAAAAAAATCAGATACCCCACCACGCAAGGACATTATTGCCGCTGTTGCGAGCTGCCTTAGAACTTATCCATAAATAGAGTTCGTTGCACAATGCAACGAACTCTGGCGCTTGCTACGCAATCGCCAGAGGCCATTGTGCAATGGCCTCAAATAAGGATGTTCGCGGTCAATAGCTGCGTCAAATGCCTTTTTTGCTCTGGGTCGAGGACATAAGAGTTCACTCCCTCCGCAAAAAAACCATTTTCCTTGCTCTTGCCACACGCTCTCCTTATTTATGGATAAGTTCTTAGTGCTTATGTAATACGCTGAATTTAATTGTGTTATACTCATGCAATCGTGAAAGTAGTTCATCTGTAAAATAGACCACGCCTTTACATTTCTGCAAGGTGAACTACTTCAAGATTGCAATGCCCTATCCACAACGGTCATGGTATCGTTACCGAAAATATCCACTACTTTGACGGCTATTTTATGCTTTCCGGCAGAGCACTCATGAAATACGCTCGTGAGCACCAGGCTCCGGTCTTTTTTGGTGCGAAAGCTCTGCCATTCGTTTTCAAAAATGTAGCCTCCTGTCCAAATTTCTTCCACTGCACCTGTTTCCGGGCTCTTCTGGTGGATGATTTCACGCTTGCTCTCAAAATTAAAATCAACAGCCCAATAATCAATCCAGTCTGTCCATTTTTTTGTCAAAACTTCACGACTGACAATGCCATCTTTATTCTTGCTGATTTTGAAAAGTTGCCCCGTGTCCACCACCACAATACTCGCTTTGTTTTTGAGGGAGAGCGCGACATTGGCATTGGAATCTCGTGAGGAGAGTACGGAAAAATCCGTCAGTTCCACGGCAACACTGTTCTTTTTATAGCGCAGCTTGACCTTGGCAGACGAAAGTTCATGAAATATGGCCTGATTCTTTTCCACAGCCCGTTTGCTGAATACTTCCATCGGAATATGCTTGGGCACGATGTCAATGCCCTTACCCCACGCCTCGTTCAGTACGTTGGGGAATAGCCCCATTTCGAACTCAAAACCCAAAAGATCCACCTTGGTGATCTGCTTTTCATAGCATTCCAAAATAAGTTCTTTTACTCCAGCTCGACTAACTGGCGTGATAACTTGGCCAACGGCAACCATACGTTCGTTGCGCTTACCGTGAAGGGTGGCAAAACCCTCCACTTTTTCCGCCTGGTAGGAGTTGAGGACAGACTCAAGAATGGTGCTCTTTTGAGTGGCAAGCTGTGATTTTTCGGGTAAAGCGCCATATAGACTGGCAGAATGCCGACGCTCATATTTGCCAAGGGTCAGTATTTCAAAGGCGCGATAATCCTTGCTTTCAGCTTTGAGCTGGCGCTGGACACCAATTATACGCTTGCGAGTGGTGTGGACGGCAAATTTTCCCAAATCTGTGGCAATCCATTTGCGCCCCAATTTTTCTGCCACAGCAACGGTGGTGCCGGAACCACAAAAGAAGTCCGCAATGAGGTCGCCTTTGTTGGAGGATGCTTTGAGAATGCGTTCAAGAAGGGCTTCGGGCTTTTGGGTGGGGTAGCCAAGGCGTTCTGCTGCAAGGGGGTTTATTATAGGAATGTCCCATACATCATCCGGGAGCGTGCCCAAGGGGTTTGGCGTGTAATGTTTACCGCTTTCACTGGTGATTCCCCCTTTTGCATAGCCACTGGTTTTTTTATAAGGAATTCTTATACTGTCTGCATTAAAGATCCAGGTATCTCCTTTTGTATACCAAAAAACAGAATCATGTTTCTTTGAAAAATATGTTTCGGCCCGGCCCCCGCCCGTATAGTGCCAAATGATCTCATTTCTATAGTTTTTGAATATTTCCTCTAAAATAATGCGGAGCACAGAATTTACACGCCAATCGCAATGCACATAAATACTCCCATCTTCCGCCAGTAAATCCCGCATCAGCACCAGCCGTTCATAGATCATGCTGATAAAGCTGTCTGCCCCGCGCCCCCAAGCATCCCTATAAGCAATCTCCTCAAGAACTCTGGGCTGTTGCGTGCATGATTCCTCACCTATCTCAATATTTATAGAAAAATCAGCGCCTACGTCAAAGGGCGGATCAATATAAATCAGCTTAAGCCCGCCCTCAACTTCGATAGCCTCGCGCATGGGGCCATTTTTCAGCGAAGAAAGAATCAATTTGTTATCACCCTGGATCAATTTATTGACCCAGCCGTTGGGCTGCCTGCCCTGCGAATTCGCATCGTGCAGGGTTGCCGGTTTTTCCATACACGCCCCAGCCACCCGCTCAATGGTCTGGAAGGGTAAAACAGCGTCGCACACGTCAGTGGTTTTGCCGTTCCAAACAAGTTCCCTCTCGCGCTTGTCACCAAAGAGCAAAAAGCGGTATTTTTCTGGTAAGGGCTTGTCGGTTTCCAAATAGCGGATAATTTCCTGCTGTTCTTGAGGAGTGAGACGCGGCATAATGAGGCTCCAGATATTCAAGGGATTTTTATGGAAACACTTTTTTTGGGGAGGCGTTGCCTCCCCAAAACCCACCAGCAAAGGGGGTGACCCCCTTTGCAAACCCCAAATTATTTTAGATAGTGTCGCCAAATAGGTTCTATTGCCCTCTGCCAGTGTCAGAAAAACTTTTTATTCCGGTCGAGTACCAAAGAGTACACTCCTTTCGTAAAAAGAAAGCTTTTCCTCGCCTCACGCTCCGCTTATTTATAGATAAGCTCTCATTTTTCAAAAATT
>JAVBJS010000162.1:0-7410 GCA_031546885.1 Desulfovibrio sp. | reverse complement strand
TTATCATATAAAATTATGCTCGAAATTTTAACAATTAGACACTAGGGCATATTAACTTTGAAATATTGTATTTGCCGGTTGTGCAAAATGCCAAGAAAACGACACGCTGCGCTGCTCGCTTGCGGGCGTCTGCTGGCGCATTCGTCAGAGGCCATTGCACAATGGCCTCACTATATGAAATTATGCCGAACAGACAGAGTTGTTGCAATATTTGAGGCTAAACAAGGCCCTTGGTTGAGGTATCTTTTCTACTTTTTTGAATGGCCCGCAACTCGTCAATGAGTGTAACAAGGCGTCCGTAATTTTTTTTTATTTCAATGCCTGTGGGGCTCAGGGCATCTTCCTGTTTTTCTATGTAGGTGCGGAGCATATATCTGTTGTTGAGCATGGATTCGCCTATGATAATGGCGGTTGTTACCAGCCCGGGGAAATAGCTGACTATTTCAAATTTAAGCTCACGCAGCAGCGCCACAGATTCCGTAAGCATTTTACTGTATGGGATTCGCTCGCCTTTATACATACGGCCGTGCAGATCTTCCAGCATGCGTACTTTCCGTGCCTGCTGAATATACCGATAGCGGGTTGCGACTTCAAGGTGCAAATCTTGCAAATCAAGAAATACTTCTTCTGATTCCGGGTTGAAGAGGTAGGCATCAAGGATTTTCGCCAGTGCGCTGTAAAATTCATCGCTGTAGCCGATGATGCGTCGCTGGTGTTTGGAGAGCCATGCGTAGAGAAACTTGAGGCGTTTTTCGTCTGTATCAGTATTTTCAACTATTTCACTGCGTTTGTAAATGACCCGCCCGGAATGTTCGCCGCGTATGATGTCGTTGAGGCGCAGGGCCATATTGCTCGTATCACGAATAATGTTTACATCTGGTATTGTCATGCCGGTGATGGGATGAATAATTTCCTGACTTTCTATGGAGATGGCTCGTTCCTGGCGCACGTTATCCGGGCTGAATTTGTGCTGGCGATACAGTACCCGCAAAATGGCCACACGTTTTTTGGCGTCAACAAGGTACCCGTTGTCGTAGATATGCGCGAGAAGCTCATGGTCTTCATCCAGGGAGACGAGGGTTATTTTTTCCACAAGCGGGTAGGGTCTGACGCCGCCTTCGTTCCAGATGGTGGTGAGGGTGCGGTCAGATTGGCCAAGGGTGCGGATTAAGAATTTTTCCCCCATTTTATGAAGCCTTCTGGCGAAAAGCGCTGCGGAGGTACGCCTCTCAGAGGCCATAGGGAAGCCGTAAAGCTCCATGAGGCGCTGGTAAACAAAGCTGCGGTTACGCTCATAGGAGTCCGGGTCGTCAAAGCTGAATTTGCCTATACGCTGCCCGTAGCGCTTTATTTCCGTATCCAGGTCTGAAGGGAGTGAGGCATAAACGCCTGCAAGGTAAAAATTCATATCTTGCGGATGCGGGCCGTGCATCCCTAATACTTGCGCCCTGTCCATGCTGGTTAAAAAAGGCAGCATGGTCGGGTAATGGGCAAGGTTGGTGATATCCGTTTTGTTAAAGAGTGTCCTGAGTCGTTCGTGTTGATTTCGTGCAATGCGTGATTGTACAACAGCGAGGTTGCGGGTCATGGTATCCAGGGCATGGTCTGCCCGCATTGAGGCGGGTACGGGCAGCAGGCGCTCAAACTGGAATACCTCGTGAAAATATTGGATGGGGCGGGCAAAGGCCACAAGGCTGAAGCCGGGCAGTTTCTCATGCTCCCATAAATCCGCCTCAAAGGAGGGCAGTAGCTCACGAGTTTCAACAAGGGGGTAGTCTGCTATTTCGCAATAGGGCCGCACAAGGCAGTGCTTGATATGCGTCAAATCAAGAAAACGCTTGAGATGCCCAAGACTTGGAAGGCGTGGAGGGGCTTCAAGGGTATATGCGTCCTTCCAGCGTGGGGTTTCCACCTGCTGGGTACGTCCGGGCTCGGTGCCGGTAAAAACAAGCTTCCAATCTATGGGCATAGTTTCCGCAACAGCGTGTTCCGCGGCATGTGCCGGGCAGTTTCAACGTAAAGTTATTTGAGGTTATTCCTTGATACATATAGATAATGACAGAAAATAGCGAGTGGAATTTTCAGTATTCAATTTTTTTCCTTTTTCATGGCTTGAAAGCGGAACGATACTGCTGTACTTCATAGAGACCGGTGCGCAATGCTTTCGTGTGGATGAGGCCATTGCACAATGGCGTCTGCGGATGCACCAGCAGACGCCCGCAAGCGAGCAGCGCGGCGTGCGTAAGCGGAGGGAGAGCCCGGAAAGTTTTTTTTAACCCGCCGTCCTTATGGCAAGCTACCCAGAAAATATAGAATTTAGATGCCTAACTAGTTGACAATGTTACATTATTAAGAATCAGGTGTTCATGCAGGCTTCCCATAATAATCGTATTCTTGCTATTTTGTGCAGCGTGCTTGATGCGCATTCCGCTGTTTTATTTTTGCCGGCTGAGGGTGTGCAGGAGATTTCTCCTGCCTGCGGGCTTGCTGCGTCCTTCAGCCTGAGCAGCAAGCTTGATTATTCCACTTTTGTTAGTGACGGGCAGGGGCTTGTAGGCTGGATTTTGCGTAATAAAGAGCCGCTTTTGGTGGCGAATTTTGATCAGCACAAGCACCGGCTTGGGTACTATCTTGACAACGAGGAGCAGAGCATCAAGGCTTTTATGGGCTGCTCACTGCCTTTTGTGCGGGGAGCTTTGTGCATTGACAGTAAGCGCCAGTATTCTTTTTCGGAAAAAGACCAGAAAATGTTGCATTTGTTTGCTGACCTCATTGCAAATTTACAGACAGACAGCGCCAAAGATGAGGGAAATACCCTTGTAGCGCGCTATTATTCCGCTCTTCAGGCTATTTATGTCTTGCGTCGTACCCATACGCGTTGGACGGATTTTTTGAGTCGTTTTTTGGAACTTGTCACGGCCATGACGGATTTGACCTATTGCGTTTTCTGTACACGCGATCCGGGGTGTGACAGTTATTCCGTGGAGGGGGAGAGCTCTGTGCTCCTGCGAAAGGCTGACCGGCCTGCCCCCTCTTATCCCATGAGTAACGGCATTGTCGGCTGGGTATTTCGTAATAGCGCTCCCATTGTGACGGAAGGGCCAAACGGCAGCCCGGACACTCCCCTTGTGGGCAGGGGGACGGAGGTTCCGCAGTTTCAGACAGTGATGGCTTTGCCGCTTATTATCCACGGTAAAACACGGGCCGTGCTCTGCCTTGCTCACCATTCACCGGTAAAAATTTCTGCTGCAACGCAAGATTTCGTGCAGATGGCTTCAGAACACCTAGCGCTTTTTCTGGAAAATCTGTATATAAAATGTCGCTTACGCGATATGTACCGTGAAAAAATGTCTGAGACAGCCCCTAAAAATTTTGAAGTGAATTGATTTTTGCAACTGTGCTGTTTAATTTTACCTGGAAATACGCCGTGTTGGTTATGGGTGTATATGTTTCGTACCGCGCAGATGCCTCTTCTTTTGTCGAGCGGCTTCAAGGCGAAGCAGCTCTAATCCTCTCGCTATAGAGATTGCCATGTTCCGAAAGTTGTTTTCCTTTTTTAGCAAAGATCTTGCCATGGATCTTGGTACAGCCAATACCCTTTTGTATACACGCAAAAACGGGATTGTTCTGAATGAGCCTTCTGTTGTCGCCATTGATGCGGAGAGGGGGCATGTTCTGGCGGTTGGCAGGGAAGCAAAGGAATTTCTTGGCCGTACGCCCAAGAGTATTAAGGCCATTCGTCCCATGCGTGATGGTGTGATTGCAGATTTTGAAGTGACCCGGCAGTTGATTTCCTTTTTTATTAAAAAAGTTATTGTCGGGTTCAGTCTTGCCAAGCCTAACATCGTTATTTGCGTTCCTTCCGGCATTACGCAGGTGGAAAAACGGGCGGTTGTGGAGGCGGCACAGCAGGCCGGGGCGAACCTGGTGCATCTTGTGGAAGAACCCATGGCTGCTGCCATAGGAGCCAACCTGCCCTTTCACGAGCCGCGGGGCAACATGGTGGTGGACATTGGCGGCGGCACGACAGAAGTTGCTGTTATCTCCCTTTCCGCCATTGCCTATGCCGAGTCCGTGCGTGTGGCTGGAGATGCCATGAATATCGCCATACAGCGCTATTTTCAGAGTGAATTCCAGTTGTATATTGGTGAAAATATGGCGGAACGCATTAAAATGGCTGTTGGTTCCGCTCACCCTTTGCCTGAGCAGCTTGTGGTGGAAGTGGCCGGCAAGGATATGGTTTCCGGTACTCCCCGTTCCGTTCGTGTGACTGACGGGCATGTGCGAGAAGCCCTTGTTGATCCGGTTCGTGCCATTTTGCTTGCTGTTCACAAGGCGCTTGAAAAAACGCCGCCAGAGCTTTCAGCCGATATTAAGACCTATGGCATTCTTCTTGCCGGGGGAGGAGCGCTTTTGAAAGGGCTTGATACCCTTATCCACAAAAGTACAAAGCTCAATGTGATGATTGACAGCGATCCTCTTACCACGGTGGTGCGGGGTACGGGTAAAACCCTTGATGACCCTTCGTATTATAAGAGTGTGTATATTAACTAGAGCAATTTCAAAGTGAAATCGCTCTTTATGACACTGTCACGACTGCGCAACCTGAGGATGTATTCGTTATGTCTTTTTCCACCGATGCCATTTTTAATCCTCTCTGTGATATTATGCGCGCTGCCGGTGATATTTTATGGACGCACCACAGCCGCCCCCGCACTGTCTCTTACAAGGGACGTATTGACCTTCTGACAGAAACAGATCTGGCCATTGAGCATTTTCTGAAAGCTGAATTGGGAAAATGCTTGCCTGAAGCGGATTTTCTTGCGGAAGAAAGTGCGGAAACCCTCATTCCAAGCGATTACTGCTGGATCATTGATCCTGTGGACGGCACTACCAACTTTGCCCATGGGCTACCCTTGGCAGCCATTTCCGTTGCGTTATGGCATCAGGGACGGGTAGAAATGGGTGTTGTTAATATTCCCCTGCTGGGAGAAATGTATTGTGCGGTTCGCGGGTATGGAGCTTTTTGCAATAATGTGCCCATTACCGTCAGCACCACATCCACCCTTGGGGCGGCCCTTGTCGCTACCGGATTTCCTTACGCCATTGAGGAAGAGCTTCCTGCCGTTCTTGCTCGGATGAAAGCAGTACTTCCTCAAGTCCAAGGCGTTCGCCGTTGTGGTGTTGCTTCCATAGATCTTGCTTGGCTTGCTTGCGGCCGCTTTGATGCTTTTTATGAAAACCGCCTGAAACCTTGGGATGTCGCCGCCGGTTGGCTGCTGGTGGAAGAGGCGGGAGGGCGTTTGACGCATTTTGACGCTTCGCCCCACAATATTTCAGACGGAGAGGTGCTTGCAACAAACGGGTACCTGCACAGTGCCATGAGTGAGTTGCTGGTGTAAGGGAACGTGGATGCATCAGCCACACGGCGCTTGCACTCCTCAAGGGCACGGCGGACAGCGCGGTATTTCTTTCGCTCCACAACATGCGTACGGTAGTTTTTATCAACATCTGTCACTTCATAGCGGCGGGCAACTTTCCAACTTCGCAGACAATGAGAATACAGGTAGTTATTGAGCTTAAAAAAACTAATTTTCCTGTGGTCTCAGTGAAGAGGGAAGAGTATTCGCGTGTTCGATTGACGTTGTAAATTGTATAGGTATCAGCAATATCCTGGGTGCCCATATCCTTAAAAATCTCAGGGGAAGAATAATAGTCTGCTCATCACTGTTACTCGCATGGTTACAGGGTTCGTAGTGCCCTTAAGAGGGTATTGGTCTGAGGATTTTGGCTGTTGCAACAAGCCGTATTTTGAAACCTATACTTTGCTCCATCGCTGGTTGATGTGGGGTGGCATTATTCGTCAAACCTAACGGGCAGAGCCTTCTGGTAAAGTCCTCTGCTGGCGGCCCAGAGAAGCGTGGGGCTTAATAGCTCAGGCACACTGGTGGCGAGCCCTGCCAGTTCATCTGCATCAACATACAGGAAGGCATTTCTTTCCTGGCTTTCTGGGTGAACCCCTGTGGGCAGGGTTGCGTGAAAGAGGGTGTGCTGTATGGGCAGCTCAGGCGTTGCAGCCGTTGTTTGTATGAGTTTGAGGGCTGGGGGTTCCCAGCGGGGTATGGCGCTGGCGAAGGTGCGCAGGGCAGCGTCTTCGCGTGCCTCTCCGGGGAGGGGAATGGCTATGAAAAGATCCCATGTTCCACTAAACCCCAATGGGGTTGGTGGGCGCTTGCATAGAATGAGGCGGGCCTCTGCATCGTAGAGAGCAAGAATAACAAGCCGAAAGGGAAGTTTTTGCTTGAGGATACCGGCAAGGGGCATGTGCATGAGTGGACGTTCCCGGGCGTCCAATACCTCTATTCGCTCGAAGGCAAGAGCATCTCGTACTTGAGGAGAGGTTTTTACCATGACAGACCCTGGGGTTTTACCTGTGCAACAGTATTAGAGAAATTTCTCTTTGAAATTGCTCGGCAGACGGAATGCGAATATTCGCGTAGCGTGTCGGTATTACCCAGCAATTTCTCAATATTATATGTAGATCATTTATAAATCGCAAAACATAAAAAGAGTATTTTTAATTTTAGAATGCTGTAATTGCGGGGGGTAGCATGAGCAGTGTGATAAGCCCGTATACCATACGTTTGCTCGCTATGGAAGATGCTGCGGCTCTCGCGCAACTGGAAAGTCTGTGCTTTCCTCTTGCCTGGACATGTGAGCAGTATCAGAAGCTCTTTACGGCTAATGCGGTGTGGCAAGACCGAGAGGACTGTTTGTTGCCGCCAATGACCGTCTTGGGAGTGGAAAATCGTGATTGCGAACGAAATCTTGTTGCGTACTTAAGCCTTGGCATATACCATGATGCAGGTGAGCTTGAAATTTATAATATTGCCGTAAGCCCTGTTTGGCGTTGTTCGGGGATTGCTACGAAACTTCTGGCGATGGCGTTGTCGCTTGCGGTGCGGTGTAAAATACAGACGGCTTTTTTAGAGGTGCGCCCCAGCAATGTTGCAGCATTGACCTTGTATGAAAAATTTGGTTTTACGCAATGTGGGCGACGCAAGGGATACTATACAGATACAGGGGAGGATGCCCTTGTTATGCGCTGTGAGCTAGGTGCTGTCTCGCAATAAGAACTTATTCATAAATAAGGATGTTCGCGGTCAATAGCTGCGTCAAATGCCTTTTTTGCTCTGGGTCGAGGACATAAGAGTCCACTCCCTCCGCAAAAAAACCATTTTCCTTGCTCTTGCCACACGCTCGCCTTATTTGAGTTCGTTGCATAATGCAACGGACTCTGGCGATTGCGCAGCAAGCGCCCGCAAGCGGACAGCGCAGCGTGCCTTTCTTTCAAAATTCGTAGCGGATTTTGAAAGCTTGTTGGAAAATTATGTCTTATTTTTCAGCAAG
>JAVBJS010000015.1:0-17097 GCA_031546885.1 Desulfovibrio sp. | reverse complement strand
AAATAGAGTTCGTTGCACAATACACCGAACTCTGTTTAATCGTCCCTTAAAAAATCCTTCGAAGGCCCTTAAGAACCAGATGCCAAGAGAAGACATAATTTTATTGAATGATTTCAAAGCAGAAGCTGCTTTGAAATAAAGACACGCTGCGCTGCTCGCTTGCGGGCACCTGCTGTGCAGTTGCCAGAGGCCATTGTGCAATGGCCTTAAATAAGGATGTTCGCGGTCAATAGCTGCGTCAAATGCCTTTTTTGCTCTGGGTCGAGGACATAAGAGTCCACTCCCTCCGCAAAAAAAACCATTTTCCTTGCTCTTGCCACACACTCTCCTTATTTATGGATAAGTTCTAAGTCCCTTGCACAATACGCCAAACTCAAATAAGATACTCTTTTACCCCATCAAATAAAATCTTTCCTTGCGCTCCTTGCCTGCTTCTGGCAGAGAAGGAGCGCAACCAGTTTTTCGGAGGAAAATCCATGTCAAATACAGTATGTCATTGCGGTTCGGGTAAAGAGCTTTCTTTGTGCTGCGAGCCTATCATTTTGGGTACGACTTTGGCGCGTACGCCAGAGGAGCTGATGCGTGCGCGTTTCACAGCGCATTGTCTGCAAAATTACACATTTCTTGTCACCTCAACGCACCCGGAGCACCGGGAAGGCGCAACAGAGGCAGACATTCAACAATGGGCCTGCCATGTTGCATGGAAAGAACTTGAGGTGCACAGCGCAACTCCTGGCCTGACGGATAATGACGGCAAAGTATCTTTTACCGCCCACTATACCGTGCGGGATATTCCGCAGGAACTACGCGAAGACGCCACCTTTACCAAGCTTGACGGCGAATGGAAGTATGTGGACGGCCATGTTCACAAACAGGAGCCGGACGTGCGCGAGCACCCCAAAACTGGACGTAATGAGCCATGCTTGTGCGGAAGTGGAAAAAAGTATAAAAAATGTTGCCTTGGAACAGAAGCATAATTCCCACCCAAGCAGGGGGGCTATGGAGAGGTTACTTGCACCCGCTGGTGCTTGCTCCATAAAAATATTATCCACAGTGGGGAAATGCGTTATGCAATCTTTTATCAAAATTGCATAGCCTGCTGCCATGAATGCCTCTCAGCAAAATCTGGTTGTTAAGGCTGTTCGTCGCTTTTGCCTGGAATGTCAAGGCGGAACGACTGTTTTTGTGCGGGCATGTAGCGATACAGTATGCCCGCTCTATGCTTTTCGCTTGCGCCCTGAGGAAATGGATTCACAAACGCGCCCATTGCGTGCTATTCGTCAGTACTGCCTTACCTGTGCGGAAACCCGTCAAGACATACGGAAATGCGACGCTAAAACGGATTGCCCGCTCTGGTCATACCGCTTTGGCGTGCTCCCCTCCACCTTTCGCCGGGTTGTTGCGCGCTGCCATGCTCCCAAGATGCAGCAACTCCCAACCAATACAGCGCTGCCGCTCCTGAGCGAAGCGCCTTAGCCTTGCCCTCCCCTCACATCTTTTTCTGATCCCAAGGATGCCATGACCCCACACAATATCATTGAACTTCATGGAATTACCAAATACTTTGGTGATAGCTGCGCACTGCACTCCATTAACCTGAGCATTGCCAATGGTGAATTTTTGACATTGCTCGGCCCTTCCGGCTGTGGCAAAACAACCTTGCTCCGTGTGCTCTCCGGGTTTGAAAAACCAAGCAAGGGGGAAGTTCTGCTCAATGGTGTAAATATTACCGATGTTCCCCCGGAAGGGCGACAAGTAAACACCGTTTTTCAAAATTACGCCCTGTTTCCACATATGAATGTGCGGGAGAATGTGGGATTTGGCCTGAAAATGCAAGGACGCCCCAAAGCAGAAATTGCACAGCGGGTATCAGAAGTACTGCGCCGCGTTCACCTGGACTCCTTTGCGGATAGAATGCCCCGGCAACTCTCTGGCGGGCAACAGCAACGTGTAGCCATTGCCCGGGCAATTATCAATAACCCACTGGTGCTTTTGCTAGATGAGCCTTTCAGCGCCCTCGATTTTAAGCTACGAAAGCAGATGCAGCTTGAAATAAAGCATTTGCAGCGTCAGCTTGGCATTACCTTTGTTTTCGTAACCCATGATCAGGAAGAGGCCATTGCCATGTCTGATCGTGTTGTGGTTATGAATGAAGGCTCCATTAAGCAGATTGGGACATCTCAAGAAATTTATGAAGAACCGGAAAATCTCTTTGTTGCCCGTTTTGTTGGTGAAATCAACGTGCTGGAAGGAATTGTTACCACTGTCCATGACAGTGGAAGTATTGCTGTTGAAGTGGAAGGTGTGAACTACACCCTGCGTACACGCCTTGAATGCTCTGTGGGCGATCCCGTAAAGATACTGTTGCGCCCGGAAGATCTTAAAGTGTACCTGGAAACAGACAAGGCCCTCACCCCGCCTTTCTTTACAGGGCGCATTGATGAGACTGTTTATAAAGGTGCCACTGTTGATATTCTGTTAACCCTTGATAATGGTACTCGCCTGCAGGCCGCGGAATTTTTTAATGAAGACGATGCGGAAATCAGCTATCACCCCGGCGACAGGGTAAGTGTGGCCTGGGTTGAAGGATGGGAAGTTGTTCTTGGAGCGGAAAACGAATAATGAACAACACCAATGGAAGCCCCTTTTTCCGTAAATTAAGCATCTCCACCACATGGCTGTGGCTTGGGGCCTTTGCCATTATCCCCAACCTGGCTCTCTTGCTGGTGGCCCTGCTGGACAAAGGCGATGTGGATTTCTTTATTCCTGTCTTTACCTTTGGCAATTTTCAAGAACTTTTTGGCCCTACTTTCCTGACCGTGCTGTGGGATTCCCTGCGCCTTGCCGCACTCAGTACTCTGGTATGCCTTTGCGTGGGCTATCCCTTTGCGTATCGCATTGCCAAGGCCCCCGCCCGCATGCGTCCCTGGCTACTTCTGCTTGTCATCATTCCCTTTTGGACAAACTCGCTCATTCGCACCTATGCGCTTATTCTTGTGCTCGGGGCACAGGGCATGGTCAACAAATGCCTGGAATTTTTTGCTATTGCTCCTCTGGAAATGATGTATACAGACTTCGCCGTGTTTACAGGTCTCACCTATACCTTATTACCCTTCATGGTATTGCCCCTGTACTCCTCCATTGAAAAGCTCGACCCGCGCCTTGTGGATGCCGCCAAAGACTTGGGGGCAGGCTCCTTACGGGCTTTTTGGCACATAACTCTCCCTCTCACCCTGCCGGGCATTGTTGCCGGGTGTATGCTGGTCTTCCTGCCCTCATTAGGCTGTTTTTATGTGCCGGAAATCCTGGGGGGCGCTACCAACATGCTCCTTGGAACCTTTATTAAAAATCAATTCCTGGTGGCAAACAACTGGCCCCTCGGCGCTGCGGCAAGCTCTGTTTTAACCATACTGCTTATCATTATGGCCGGGTTATATCATCTTTCCACCCTGCGCATTGCCGGTAAAGAGCGCAAGGATATTCTTCCCTCTTCCTTACCCGGCGAAGGAGCATAAACGATGCGGTATTGCAAACGCCTCTATATGTTCCTTGTCTATGCTTTTTTTTACCTCCCGCTTTTTGCTGTTTTTGTGTATTCGTTCAATAATAATAAATATACCACAGCCTGGGGCGGTTTCTCCTTCCGCTGGTACACCGCACTCTTTAATAACAGCGCGATATTGGATGCGGCGCTCAATTCCTTGATGGTAGCCATGTGTGCCGCCACCTGCGCCACCATTCTCGGCGCTCTCACGGCCCTGTGCTTGAAGCGCTACCGCTTTTCAGGGAGAAACTCCCTTTATATCAGCATCCTGCTCTTGACAGTCTCACCGGACATTGTCATGGGTATTTCCCTGCTCATTATGTTCATAGCCTGCAAGGTGGAGCTTGGCTTTCTTACCCTGCTTATTGCGCACACCACCCTTTGCGCGCCCTTTGTGGCTGTTACTGTGCTGGCCCGCCTTGCAGAATTTGACGAGCACCTTATTGAGGCCGCCCGTGACCTCGGGGCCTCAGAAGCCCGCGCTCTGCTTCACATTCTGTTACCCCTCACCGCCCCCGCCATTATTTCCGGCTGGCTGTTAAGCTTCACCCTTTCCATGGACGACGTGCTTGTCAGTGCCTTTGTGACAGGGCCTACCTTTGAAGTTTTACCCGTAAAAATATACTCTATGGTAAAGCTGGGAGTAAAACCGGACATCAACGCCCTTTCCGCCATCATGTTTGTATTAACGCTTATCTTGGTCGTCACAGCCCAGGGCATTATGCAATTGAGGAGATCAAAATGAAAACACGCCTGTACACCCTGCTTCTTGTACTCTTACTCGCCTTCACCCCCATGACGGCGAAGGCCGCCGCAAAGGTGGATGCAAAGCAACTTATTGTCTACAACTGGTCTGAGTACATTCCCCAGAGCGTTCTGGATGACTTTACCAAGGAAACGGGAGTCAAGGTAGTTTACTCTACTTTTGAATCCAACGAAGCCATGTATGCAAAAGTAAAGTTGATGCGAGGAAAAGGCTATGACGTTATCGTGCCTTCGGGCTATTTCGTCGATCTTTTGCGCAGAGACAAGTTGATTCAGCCGCTGGACATAAAGCGTATAAGCAACCTTGGAAACATTGACCCGCAAATGCTCAATCAACTCCCCAATGATGCTACTACCACATACAGTATCCCCTATATGTGGGGAGCCTTGGGCCTTGCCTATAACTCAAAATTCATTCCCGAAGGTTCTCTTACCAAGTGGGCAGATCTTCCCCGGCCCGAATATAAAGGCAAAATTATCCTCACAGATGATCTGCGTGATGCATTTGGCCTTGCCCTCAAGGCAACCGGCTCGTCCACCAGCGTAGAAGACGAACCGTCCATTGCAAAGGCTTATGAGTTTCTCAAAAATCTTAAAACTTCCGTGCGGATTTTTGACGTGACAGCAACCAAGCAGGCCCTCATCGGCAATGAAGTCTGGCTTGGCCCCATCTGGAACGGTGATTACCTCGTTGCCAAAGAAGAAAACAAGGATTTGCGCTTCATTTTCCCCGAAGAAGGCGCCATTCTCTGGGTGGACAACTTTGTCATCCCTTCCGGTGCCACCAATGTGGATAACGCATATCTCTTCATCAATTACATGCTGCGTCCAGATATAGCCAAGCGCTGCGTCGAAGAATACAAATACTCCACCCCCAACCTCAAGGCCTTGGAACTGCTGGAACCGGAAATGCGGCAGAACCCCATTCTCGTACCCGGCGATAAAGAGCTTAAAAACGCCGAATACCCCGGCGGCGTGGGCCCAGCGCTTCATACCTATGAAAAATATTGGGAAATGCTGAAGACGCATAAATAATATGGATAATCAGGGGCGCTGCCCCTGACCCCGCAAGGGACTGCCGTCCCTTGACCCGGCATATAAAGGACACACCTGATTGCTTCAGGCGACTTGTTAAACAGAATAATTTACGGAGAAAAAATATGGAAAGGATAAACGACGTTCCTGCATCTGTTATTGATGCGTTTCAGCTCATGTGGGGCAACTTCCCTGAGCCTGTCAGCCTGGTGCATAAAAGCAGAAACGTAGTTGCTGTAAACAAGTGGCATCAAAAAGCCGGATACCTCACCCCCGGTATGAACTGTGCCAAGCTGGGCGCACCCGGCTCACACAAAGGATGCCTTGGCAACAAAGCCCTGGCCTCAGGCGAAGCTACCTACAGCTATAACGAAAAACCTGATGGAACCGGCGTCACTGCCTTCTGGATACCCCTCGACGGCTACCCGGAACTTTTTGTGCATTTTGGAGTGGGCATCAGCCTTAACTACAAAACCGGCGAACCAACGGATTTTTTGAAAAATAAAATGCAGGATGCCGCACAAGCCAAAGATCCGAACAACGCTTAATAATTCGCATCACCATGCTTTTAAAGCCCAAAGCGAGTTCGTTGCACACTGCCCTCTGGTAACGATAAACTCCCCCGAAGCGCAAACCGCTTCGGGGGAATTTACATAAAGCCATGCCGGTATTTTCCGGCTATATTAAAGAGTAGAGGCCATTGCACAATGGCCTCTACGGATGCGCCAGCAGCCGCCCGCAAGCGAGCAGCGCGGCGTGCCTTTATTTCAAAGCAGCTTCTGCTTTGAAATCATTCGATAAACGTTATGTCTTCTCTTGGCATTTAGCTCTTAAGAGCCTTCGGAAGACTTTTTAAAGGAAGACTAAACTGAATTTGCTGTATTGTACAACGAACTCGAGTAGTGACTACTTCTTTTTCATCAGATCCCGGTAGGTAAGCAGCATAGCTGTCCAATCTTCACGTCCACGACCCTGAGCTGAAGACAGGGCGTACATCTGCTTGGCGGCAGCGCCGGTGGGCAGGGGAAGTCTGGCCTTGGAAGCTTCATCCAGGGCAATACCCAAGTCTTTGTCGGCCAGGTCGATCATGAAGCCAGGAGCAACGTCGCCCTTGAGTACTTTGTTGGGGAAGGAGGTCAACAACTGAGTCCGGCCTGCTGGTGTTCCTTTCATCACTTCAGTAGCGATGTTCAGATCAAGATCAAACGCTTCGGCCAAAGCCAAGGTTTCAGCGGTAAGTACAATCAAAGCTGTGGTCATGTAGTTATTGACTATTTTTGCTTTGATACCGGAACCGATCGGGCCGCAATGAATGATGGTGTCACCCATCATGTCCAGGTATGGGCGAGCCTGCTTAAGATCTTCTTCACTGCCACCCACCATGAAAACAAGCTTGCCAAGAGCAGCTTCAACAGACGAACGGCCAACAGCCGAGTCAATCATGGAAAGGCCTTTTTCTTTCAAGCGCTTGGCAAGAGAAACTGTGGCTCCTGGAGGAATGGTGCTGGAGTCCACATACAAGGCTTTTTTAGACATGGTTTTTGTGATACCATTTTCACCAAACAATGCTTCTTCCACATGCGGGCTGTTGGGCAGCATGGTAAAGATGATGTCGGCACCGTCTGCTGCGTCAGCTGGGCTGGCTGCGGCTACACCACCGGCTTGCACAAGGCGGTTCACTGCTTCAGGCATGATGTCATACCCTTTTACAGTCACGCCTTTTTTAATCAGGTTGGTAGCCATGCCTAAGCCCATAAGTCCCAATCCTACGAATCCAGCTTTCATGTGATGCTCCTTGATAGTGTGTGGTGAGGAAGGCACATCGTCGAGGCAGAGTAACGCGGGGCTTCAAGAAAGGCTGCCCGGGCGATGTGCTGAACATGTTGGTGGACGATCACCACCATTTTATCTGGTCGGTGATATATTTGCGAATTTCGATAAACTTAGGATCAGTCACGTCACGGGGCCGAGGCAGATCAACCAAAACTTCTTCTTTAATGGTTGTCGGCTTATTGGACATGATGAGAACCCGTTCAGCGAGATATACGGCCTCTTCAATATTGTGAGTGATGAACACCACAGTGGTGCCCATTTCTTGCCATAGCCGGATAACTTCGTCTTCAAGATAAAAACGCAGTTTTACATCCATTTGACCGTAAGGTTCGTCCATGAGCAACAGGTCGGGACGCATGGCAAAGGCCCGGCCAATGATAATGCGCTGCTCCGAACTGACTGAAAGCTGATGGGGAAAGGAATTTCGGAATTTTTGCAGACCGAGCAGCTCGATGATATGCTCAACGCGCTCATCAATCTCTGCCTTAGGCAGTTTTTTAATTTCCAGACCGAAGCGGAGGTTTTTCTCCACTGTCAGCCAGGGAAAAGCCGAAGGTTCCTGAAACACGAAGGCCAAGTTATGTTTTTGGGGATTGGCCGACTCACCGTCGATGTACAAATCCCCTTTGGTCGGCATGTAAATACGGGTGAGCAGGTTAAGGAAGGTGGTTTTGCCACATCCTGTGGGCCCGACTACACAGACGAACTCACCCTGTTTGATGTTGAACGAGATATCATTGAGAACGTGCAGTTCCCCAAAGTATTTCGTTAATTGATCGACCTGGACTTTATAATTGGCTGTGGATTGCGTCATGTTCTCTATTCCGCCTTCTAGAGTGCGAGATCGGTGTTTTCCGCGATTTCCTTGCGCACGGCCAGAAAGGCGGGATCGATTGTATTGCGCGGACGTGGCAGATCAATTTCATAAATATGCTTGATGCGGGCTGGACAGTTGGTCAGCAACACAATGCGGTCGCCCAAATAAACGGCTTCTTCAATGTTGTTGGTAACAAAAATAAGCGTCCGCTTTTCTTGCTGCCAGATGCGCTGCACTTCTTCTTCCATGGCGTAGCGGGTTTGGGCATCAAGTTGTCCGAACGGCTCATCCATAAGCAGAATCTCTGGATTATTCGCGTATGCGCGAGCAATGCCCACGCGCTGCTTCATACCGCCGGAAAGCTGGTTGGGGTATTGCTTCTCAAAGCCCTTCAGCCCCACCAGATCAATATATTTCTGGGCAGTGACCCGGCGGGTCGCCTTATCCACTCCGGCCATTTGCGGGCCAAATTCCACATTCTCCATGACCGTTTTCCAAGGCATAAGGCCGATTTTCTGGAACACCATGCCTATGCGTTTGTCACTGCCGTGGAGTTCTTCTCCATCCAGCGTAAGGCTGCCTGTAACAGCACACTCAAGTCCGCCGATTATGTTCAGCAGTACGCTCTTGCCACAGTGCCCCGGGCCGAGAAGAACCAGGAACTCATTGTCGTACACGTCCAGAGTGATATCAACCACCGCATCGCGCACAGCATTGTTGGCGATATAGCTCTGGGAAATATGCTCTAATCTTAGGCGGGCTGTTTTCTTGTCCATGGACACAGTATCCTCTCCAAAAGTTGAGTGACGATTCCAAGAAAGGCCCCGACAAGGCCGATAAATATCATTGAAAGCAATACCAACGGCAGATCCAAAGAGTCCATGCCGCGCAGAATCAGAAAGCCGACCCCGGATTTACCACCGAGCATTTCGGCAGCAAGCACCACCATCCAGGCTGCGCTGGTGGAGGTACGAATACCGGCGAAAATAGCGTCAAGCGCCGAGGGAATAGCTATTTGAAACAGCTTTTGCCGGGCATTGGCATTAAAAATAGTGCCCACATCCAAATACGCTTTCTGTACATGGCTGATGCCGGCATGTGTATTTACAACGATAGCCGCGAGGGAACCCATGAAAACCACCAAAATTTTGGGGAATTCACCAATACCAAACCAAATGGTAATCAGTGGTATCCAGGCAAGTGGAGGAACCGAACGAAATGCAGTGAACAAAGGAGTAAGCAAAGCATCACATTTCTTGTTCCAGCCAGTAAGAATACCAAAAGAAATACCAAACACCCATGCGCATACCAGGGCGATAAACACCCGCTGCAAGCTGGCCCACACATGACCGAAGATATTTAAATCTTTGATGGGCTTGGCCATAAGCGTAAAGAATCTGTCAAGCGTGGCTCCGGGCGAAGGAAACCGGGCACCTTCGCCGCTGGAAACAGCTACCCATAGCAGTATCAGCAGGGTTATGGAGATAACGGGAAGGGTGCGGTACAGTTGTGAACGGCGCAGATCTTTTCTCTCTGCTTCGCTCATAATCACATTCTTTTTCATACTTTCCTCCAACCAATCATCTTGTTCTCCACCACACCCAGGATAAAGGTGAACAGGGTGCCAATGGCACCGATCACCACAATACCAAGAATGATAAGATCCGGGCGCACAAACTGTCGGCCCATAAGAATCATATAACCAAGGCCACTGGCAGCAGCCAGCATTTCGGCCGCGACCAGGGTCGCCCACGAATTGCCCAGCGCTACGCGAATGCCTGCAAATGACATAACCATGGCTGATGGCACGCCGACTTTAAGAAATACAGTGAAGTTGGAAGCCCCACATGTTTTGGCTACATTAATAAGTACCGGCGTAGTTTGCTGTATGCCGGTATAAGCATTGATGAGGCACGGCACAAATGCTGCAAAAAAAACGATGAACGCTTTTGCATGCAGCCCAATGCCAAGCCAAACGATGGTCAGGGGAATCCATGATACGGGCGGAATAGGACGCAAAATTTCAAAAATAGGGCGCATGAAATAGTCAAATCCCCGATACCAGCCCATAAGCAACCCAAGGGGAATGCCGATAACAATAGCAAGGCCGAATCCCACCAGGGCGACTGTGAGGCTTGAAAGGATGTTGACACCAAGAACCGCTCCATCTGGAGAAGGATCCGATAATTTGACCAGGAAGATATTAATGACTTCCAGAGGGTCGGCAACAAATTGCGATGAAACCAAGTTGGTCATAACTGCCAGTTGCCAGATCAACAGAAAGCCCAAAATGCCACTGACGGAAAGCATGATGTGGCTGTAAGTAGCATGCCTCTTGCGCTTTTGCACAAGGGCAATGCGTTCCTCATTGGTAAGTTTTCTGGGGGTGCACTGAGTCTGCGTCATTCACGTTACCTCATTCTAGCGTTGGCGTGGCTGAAATCTGCGTACCGAAAGCCGTTGTGCTCGTCACAGAACGGATGTTTTCCGCCCGGAATTCGCCGCTGGGGCACCGTACCGGAAATTCGGGGATTGCCCCCACCCGAAACGCTCCGTTTCGGGTGGTTTTTTTGTATTATCGTCGATGAAATAAGCGATAGCCTGCTTATTTTGTTCCGCGTTTTTGTATTTCCAGCGCTATGGAAGGATCCACATACCGGTTGTCGAGGAACTTTTCTCTGTCAGCAGGCTTGTACTTATTCTGAGTGATGAAGTAGTCAATGGCCATAAGAGCGTCTTTCTCTGCTTGATAGAGATCACGCTTCTTGTAGAGATCGGCGCTGTCCGGCGAGGCTTTCGCCATGGCATCAACAGCTTCCGCTATGCTGGGGGGACACTTAAACCATTCAACAGCGCGCTTGGCAATGCTTTCGTTACAAGCCAAACCTTCGTCCACAGTGTTTTCCAGGTAGTAGGCGGCGGCCTTCTTCATATTCTGTTCGCTGGACTTGCTCCATTCCCATGTCTTATAAAAAACTTCAAAAACGCGAATGACAACTTCCCGATTCGCGTCGATGTATTCTTTTTTAGCCATCAGGGCACAAGGAGAAACAAACTTAAGGGAACGGGCATCGCCAACGCGAACAAACCCTCTATCTTCAGCCGTAAAGGCAATGGTGTCCCAAACGGCCACGCCATCGCCGGAACCGCCACTAAAGGCAGTAAGAGCGGAAGCCTGATCCATATTGATGGACTTAACATCATTCAAATCCAGGCCAACCTTTTTCAAGGCGGAGGTCAATACCGGCTGTACTGTGGTGCCCACGGGGTAAAGCCAGGTTGTGCCTTTCCAGCTTGCGGGATTGGTGGGGTCTTTAACAATGGGGCTGTCTTTGCGGACAAATAAGGCGAGGTTTTCAGTATAATCGGAGATACCGAACACATTGATGCCATAACCGAGCGTGCCGGTGATGAAGCCACCTGTGCCGGAACTTGCGATATCCCAGGCGGTGTTGGCTTCCATAATGGCAGGGCCGTGGAAAAAGGTTTCGTAAACAATTTCGATGTTCAGTTCTTTAAAGAATCCTTCTTTATCAGCAATATAGAAGGGAAGAGCCATAGGACAGCCAGCAAAATAGCCGATTCTGACCTTTTGCGGAGTGTCGAAACGTTTCAGGCCAAACGTATTTTTTTCGGCAGCCTGAGCGACGCTGCACAACATAGCCACACAGATGGCGACACCAAGAAACAATCGAGCGGTTTTCATCTTATGATCCTCATTGACAGTGGTAAAATGGTCGCGTTGAGGTATTCCTGTGATGCCGTTGCCGTTGAGCGCTCATTCACGCCTGCAGACGTGTGTGGTGCGCTTTGGCAGGTTTGCTTTTTTCGCTACTATCCATTCCTCTAGGTTGATGGTGAACAAATCAGCTCAGGCAGAACACACGCGAACTGTTTGAGCGTGCCGCACAGGCGGAGAAAAGGGGCCAGATTCGGCAACACATGGTTTTTCACAGCCACACGTGTTACCTTGGAAGTGTCGTCATTGAAATTCTTTTGCCTTCGCAGGAGCCAATGCCCCTCTGTCTGCGTCAGAAATATTTTTTGTACCGCGCACGTAAGAAAAAATACGCTCTCGTCACAAAAAATATTTCTTTCTTGGCAAAACTCAAAATACGGTAAATGACAACACTATCCAGCAGATACAGTAAAGCAAACAGGGTAAGAAATTTGAATGAGTGGGGGGCCCTGCTTCTTACGATTATAGCAAAAGCGTTACTTGTTTTTCAATATCGCTTCTCTTGCCAATCCCGCTCCCAGCACGAATTTTAGCAACAACCGTGCCAAGCAGAAGGTCAGCTAAAGCAAGAGACTTCCAACACATTCCCGCCCTGGCGCTGTTTTTCTGAAGGCGGCAGAGTGCGTGCAAGCCCGCAAGGGAGCCGTAGAAATTCAACGGCAACTAACTCAATTTGTAAGTCTACGCTGCTTCGTTCATTAGAGGCCATTGCACAATGGTCTCTGCGGATGCGTCAGCAGACGCCCGCAAGCGAGCAGCGCGGCGTGCCTTTATTTCAAAGCAGCTTCTGCTTTGAAATCATTCGATAAAAATTATGTCTTCTCTTGGCATTTAGCTCTTAAGAGCCTTCGGAAGACTAAACTGAATTTGCTGTATTGTGCAACGAACTCGAATTGTATCCGGCGCTAAAAACGAAAGCCGCGAGTTCTTCCCTGAACACGCGACTTTACGAGCTATCTGCTTTTACACAGGAGGTGCACCCTGTGAAAATGCGCATGGTGACACGTGGGCTGCGACATCCATTTCGCAGTGGTTCCCCGTGGATCTCCCCCTGGCTTTTTTGATTTCCCGGCCTCTCGCGCCAGCTTGAGACCAGGAAATCGCACGGGGGGATCATGGGCGGACGAATCCGCCAAGTTTACGCTGCAAATTGCGCGTAAAGTTGTTGCGCTACACTATTGTTAGGGTTTGCACCGATGAGCAGCTCAAGCTGCCCTTTGGCTTCTGCGTCTCTGCCAAGGGCGGCGAGACAACCCGCAAAGGCGTACCGAATAGCCTCAATGTCACTAGTGCCGGCCTCAAGCGCTTTTTCAAGATAGGGCAAGGCATTAGGAAGGCGTCCAAGAAAATGACTCAGTTGCAGCATGCCATTCACAGCAACCATGTTGCCGGGGTTAATGTGCAATGCGTCAATGAAATGTTGATAGGCTACTTCGTGCTGACCGTTTTCGCATTCAATCATGCCCATACCAGCCAGCGAACAATCTGTAGATTGCACGGTGTTTGCTTTGCTATAAAGGGTGTAGGCGTTGTTCATATCGCCAAGCCCAAGAGATACCGCTGCAAGACCAAGGAAAGGTTCAGCCATGTCAGGGTTGCATGCGACGGCTTTTTGGTAGTAGTCGCGGGCCTTTTCGTATTCACCCATAAACAAGTAGCATTCGCCTAATTCTTTGTTGATTTCATAATCTACTGGGTTGTTCATAATCCACTCCCTGTTTTTAGCCTGCCATAGTAAGTCAGACGATGCGTGAAGCACAATTGCCTTTGCATGTCACATTGGCGCGATGCAGACTGTGCCTAACACTTAGCAAGGCGTGTGCCAAAAAAAAAACGCCCTTCAAAAAACCGACACTCCTCGCTTGGCATAGATTTTTTTTCAATGATTTTAGCTATATATAAGCATGGTATGTATTTTGCTTAAGGGATGCGTCGCGGTAGGAAAAATTTTCCTGCCTGCAAGATATTCCTGGAGGAAAGTATGAAGAGCTTATTTGAGTCCCACGTCAATCTGACAGCTAAAGTCCTTAATATGCAGCTTGAGCGGCAAAATGTGGTGGCGGGAAACGTCGCCAACATCAAGACCCCAGGCTATAAAGCACGTAAGCTCGAGTTTGAAAAAGAACTTCAAGACGCTCTTGGGCTTGATGCTCGCGGCAAGATGAGCCTTACAGACAGCCGCCACATGCCTGTTGCATTTAATCCCAATGCTTTTGAGGCAGACATTGGCCAGGCCCTTCGCCCCCGTCTTGTTCATGGTGAAGATCGCGTTGATATAGATAAGGAAATGGCAACCATGGCGAAGACCACTCTTCACTATTCTGCCCTTACTTCTGTTATCCGCAGTAACTTTGAAGGCCTCAAGAACATTATTCAAGAAGGACAAAAATAATGGACTTCATGACAGCACTCGATGTGGGCGCTTCCGCTCTTTCTGCGGAACGTACCCATATGAATATAATTTCCATGAACCTTGCCAACGCCAAAACTACCCGTACCGCAGAAGGCGGCGCATACCGCCGGCGCAGTGTAGTTATGGAATCCATTGATGTGGATTCGCCCTTTAGTCAGCAGATGGATGGCGCCCTTGGCAAGGAAGTAAAAGGCGTGCGTGTGCAGCAGGTTGCCTTTGATCAGCGCCCACTGAAGCTTGTGTATGAGCCGGGGCACCCCGATGCCAATGAAGAAGGATATGTGGCTTACCCAGACATTAACGTCGTTGAAGAAATGGCAAACCTGATGACAGCACAGCGTGGTTACGAGGCCAACGTCGCTCAGGTGGATACCATTAAGGCCATGTATCAAAAAGCTCTTGAAATTAATAGATAACGCATTTTTTAAATTTACTCATTAGAAAGTAAAACGGAGAATATATGAGCACTCAAATCGCCGGCCTTCGGGCTTACAATAAGGCTTTAGAAGATTTCACCAAGGCAGAAAAAGTTGCCAAGTCGCAAATGAATCCGGCACCCCAGCCGTCGCAGACCAATGACTTTGCAGACGTATTTAAGTCTTCCCTCGGCAAAGTGAATGATTTGCAAACAGAGCGGTCTGCCATGATCACCTCCTTCGCTTCGGGTGAAAACCAGAATGTCCACGAGCTCATGATTGCCATGCAAAAGGCCAGCCTTGCCATGAATATGACAGCAGCCGTCCGCAATAAGGTCATGGATGCATATAAAGAACTGTCTCGCATGCAGTTTTAATACTTGGCTCACTTTTTGCAATAAGCAAGTATTATTTTTGAAACTTCGGAGGAAGTTATGGCCAGTCCGCTTACTACAGCCCTTGATACCATCAGAAATTTTTGGGGCGGTATTTCCACTTCACAGCGCTTTTTCGTTACTGGCCTTAGCACTTTACTTGTCGCTACCTTCATCGGCTTGATGATATGGATGAGCCGCCCGGAACTGAGTTTGTTATACTCAAACCTTGGTTCCGAAGACGCCAACCGCGTCATAAAAGCTCTGGAAGCTCAGCAGGTTCCGTATTCCCTTGAGCAGGGCGGCACCGCCATTATGGTGCCTGCAGACCGTGTGCATGGCCTCCGTATCAAAATAGCCGGTGAAAATGTGCTGACTGGTCAAGGCATCGGCTTTGAAATCTTCAATGATGTCAAATTCGGCCACACAGATTTCGTGCAAAAGGTTAACTACCGCCGCGCCCTTGAAGGTGAGCTTGCTCGTACCATTACAGAATTTCCCGGTGTAGAAAGCGCCCGCATTCACCTAGTGTTGCCGCAGCGTACTCTCTTCATCGAAGAACAGAAAAAACCCTCCGCCTCTGTGCTTCTCAAGTTGGCCTCCGGTCGCAAAATGGAGCCCAAGGACGTACAGGCCATTGTCAACCTTGTGACCATGGCTGTGGAAAACCTGGATAAACAGCGCGTATCCATTGCAGATTCCTCCGGTAAAGTGCTGTTTCAGCCTGAAGAAGAAGGCTCCCTTTCCGGTCTGAACCATACCCAGATTGAGCAAAAACTGAGTATGCAGCAGAATCTTGAGCGTCGCATTGAAGAGCTGCTCCTTCCTGTTGTCGGCGCAGGCCGCATCATGGCAAAAGTGAACGCAGACATAGATTTCAGCCATAGAACTGTCCGTAAAGAGATTTTCGACCCGGAAAAAACTGTGGTTCGCTCTGAAATGCGGAGTGAAAGCAGCACCAAAAACCGTGCCTCTGTGAGCGGCGGCGTGCCAGATCCCAACTTCCGTGGCGATGGCCCCAATAACAACCAGACCAATGCCGACGGCTCAGATGAAAAGCGTACCACAAACTTTGAAATCAACAAAGAAGTGCAAGATATCGTCAGTGCCGTTGGTACCGTCAGCCGCTTGACCGTAGCCGTTGTTGTTGACGGCACATATGAGAAAAACGCTGAAGGCAAGTCCATCTTTGTTCCAAGAAAAGATGATGAATTGCGCCGCATCCGTCAGCTTGTCTCAAATGCAGTTGGTTTTGATACAAATCGCGGTGATTCCATAGAAGTAAGCAACATGGCTTTCAGCGGTGCAGAAATAACAGAAGAGCCCGCCTCCGTGGCCTCCATCATTGCAGATTACGCCTTGCGCTTCGGTAAGCCCCTGCTCAACGCACTGCTTGTCTTCCTCTTTCTCATCTTGGTACTGCGCCCCGTTGTCCTTGCTCTTATCCGTCCCAAAGTGGAAGGCAGAATGCTGGAAGGCCTCGAAGGACTACCACAAACAGATGAACGCCTGGCCCTTGTGGAAGCTGATGAAGATACCGTGGCCGCAACCGCTATCCTCGAAAAAATCGAAGATATCAAAGCCCACGCACTGCAACTCTCGGAACAGAATATGGAACAGTCCGTCGGCATCATCAAGAGCTGGCTCAAAGAACCTACTTCGAAAATGCCCGTCAAGGCTGCTGCATAGCAATAGTAGTAGAACCCAATTGAAGAAAACCCCTGCCGTAAAACGCAGGGGCTTTTTTTATGGAGCAAGTAAACAGCACAGTACGTTTTTCTTGCAAAAGCAGCATAAGAACTTATCCATAAATAAGGAGAGCGTGTGGCAAGAGCAAGGAAAATGGTTTTTTTGCGGAGGGAGTGGACTCTTATGTCCTCGACCCAGAGCAAAAAAGGCATTTGACGCAGCTATTGACCACGAACATCCTTATTTGAGTTCGTTGCACATTGCAACGAACTCTGGCGATTGCGCAGCAAGCGCCCGCAAGCGGACAGCGCAGCGTGCCTTTCTTTCAAACTTCGTAGCGGATTTTGAAAGCTTGTTGGGAAATTATGTCTTATTTTTCAGCAAGATAAAACGATACATTTTCTTATCCAGTGAAGATAAAGAGAAAGGCACGCTGCGCTGTTCGCTTGCGAGCACCTGCTACGCAGTTGCC